>CATPBM010000065.1 GCA_955652625.1 uncultured Steroidobacteraceae bacterium | reverse complement strand
TCCCCGGGGCGCTCGGCGACTTCCGGATCGAGATTGTTCATCAGCATGCGCAGCGGCGCCTCGGTGAGCCAGCTGCGGCAGCTCAGGCGGGTGCCGCGCGGGGCGCGCAGCGGCGGCCGGGGAGCGGAGTCGTTCATGGCGGTTACCTCGGCTGGCAGTTCGCGGCGAGCTCGTAGCGCGAACCGGGATGATAAAGATCGGCGAGGCTTGCGACACGCCCCTGGGAGAACGTGCGCCGCTTGATCAGCAGGCACGCCTCGCCGGCTTCCAGTTTCAGCAGGCGCCGGATGCGCCGCTCGGGCACGAGGGCGCGCACGGTGTGCTCGGCGCGCTGCAGCGGAGCCACGCGAATCAGGAACTCGTGGGGGGTGGTGCGGGTGAAATCGTTGCGCAGGTAACCGGGGGCGACCTGCGGGTTGACGTAGCGCTCCTCGACCTGCAGCGGCGTGCCGCCCTCGAAGTGAGTGAGGAGCGAGTAATCGAGCGCGGCACCGGGCTTCACGGCAAAGCGCTCGGCAAGCTCGCGCGTCGCGGAGAGCGAATCGAGGGTCACTACCTTGACGCGATACTCGTGCCCACGGGCGCGGATCTCGTCGGCGATGTTGCGCACCTCGAGCGGGTGCGCGTGCACGCGCTGCTCGGCGACGAAGGTGCCGACTCCGGCCACCCGCACCAGCACCCCGTCGGCGGCCAGCTCGCGCAGCGCCCGGTTCGCGGTCATGCGCGAGACGGTGAGCGTGCGCGTCAGCTCATTCTCGGAGGGCACGCGCTCGCCCGCCCGCAGCGTGCCCCCCGCGATGCGCTCGAGGATGAAGTGCTTCACCTGCAGATAACGGGCCGCGGCCTGCTGTAGCGTCACGGGTAGCGCTTCGGGGTGGGTTCCGGCGTCCGGGGACGCGAATCGTGGCATTGGCTGCCCAGCTTGTCTATACTGGTCCGGGGCGGGAGGGCAACCGGGGGCGCTGCCGGGGCCTGCACCGCTCCGACGACCCTGTTCCGCACGGCCCCAAGTTCCGGTAGAATGCGCGGCCGCCCGCGGACTGCAGGTCGCGCGGGGAATTTGGGGGGCTGGTGCCGCTTGGAGCCGGGATGTCCGGCGCGCGGTACCCCCGAGAGTGCGTGGATCCGGAAAGCCCCCAGCGGGGCTTTTTGTTTTTTTGGGTGGGCCTTAAGGCCCATTTTTGTTTGCAGCGGGGATGAACGGTGACGGGGACCTTGCGCGAGCGGCTGATCGCCCTCATCGAGCCTGTGCTCGGGCGGCTGGGCTATGAGCTGGTGGAGCTCGATTACGCCGCGGGGCGCGCGCACGCGCTGGTGCGGCTGTTTATCGATGCCCCCGCGGGCGTGGGGCTCGATGACTGCGCGCGCGCCAGCCGCGAAGCATCGGCGCTCCTCGACGTCGAGGACCCGATCCCCACCGCCTACACCCTGGAAGTGTCCTCACCGGGCTTTGACCGGGTGCTGCGCACCCAGGCGCATTTCGGGCGCTTCGTCGGCTCGCGGGTGTTCGTGGAACTGAAGGAGCCGCGTGCGGGGCGGCGCCGCTATACCGGCACGCTGTTGACGGTGGATGAGGCGGGCATCGCGCTCGAGGTCGACCGCGAGCAGGTGGCGATGGCATTCACGGAGATTGGCAAGGCAAGGCTGGCGCCTTAGAAAGCGGGCGCCGAGGTACGAGAGACTGTGAACAAAGAAATCCTGATGGTGGTTGACGCCGTTTCCAACGAGAAGGGCGTCGATAAGGAAGTGATCTTCGAGGCACTCGAAGCGGCGCTCGCGGCTGCGACGCGCAAGAAGCACGGCGAGGAGTGGGACGCGCGCGTGGCGATCGACCGCAAGAGCGGCGACTACGAGACGTTCCGCCGCTGGAAGGTCTTCGCGGATGATTCCACGGAGCTCGAGGTCCCGGAGCGCGAGCTGCGGCTCGAGGATGCGCTGGAACTCGACCCGCAGGCGCAGGTGGGCGGCTACGTCGAACAGCCGATCGAGTCGGTGGCCTTCGGGCGCATCGCGGCCCAGCAGGCCAAGCAGGTGATCGTGCAGAAGGTGCGCGAAGCCGAGCGCGCCCAGGTCGTCGACGCTTACCGCGACCGCGTGGCGACCCTGGTGGGCGGGGTGGTGAAGCGCGTCGACCGTAACGGCATCTACATCGATCTGGGCGGCAACGCCGAAGGGTTCGTGCCGCGCACCGACATGATCCCGCGCGAGCAGGCCAAACCGCAGGACCGCATCAAGGCCTTCCTCAAGGAAGTGCGCTCCGAGCCGCGCGGCCCGCAGCTGTTCCTCACACGCACCGCGCCCGAGTTCCTCATCGAGCTCTTCAAGCTCGAGGTCCCGGAGGTCGGGCAGGGTCTCATCCAGATACTGGGCGCGGCGCGTGACCCGGGCGTGCGCGCCAAGATCGCGGTGAAGAGCAACGACCCGCGCATCGATCCGGTCGGCGCCTGCGTCGGCATGCGCGGCTCGCGCGTGCAGGCGGTCTCCAACGAGATCGCGGGCGAGCGCGTCGACATCATCCCGTATGTGGAGAACCCGGCGCAGTTCGTGATCAACGCCATGTCCCCCGCCGAGGTGATGTCCATCGTCGTGGACGAGGACTCGCACAGCATGGAC
>CATPBM010000064.1 GCA_955652625.1 uncultured Steroidobacteraceae bacterium | reverse complement strand
TACCGGCCTCGAGCGGGCGCGCCACGGGAGCCGGGAGCGCGGCTGCCGCACGCAATTCTGCGAGTTGCGCCTGCGTCGGATATCGCGGGGATCCCATGTTCTCGTATGCCACCCCTACGTTTCCGTGTTGGGGGTCCAGTACCTCAATGCTCGCCGTGCGCGCCTCGCTGTGCGTGATTTTCAGCGCCACTCTGCGCGGCGGCGCAGTCGCGCCGACGCCCGCGTAGTTCCAGAGGGCGAGTACCAGCGCTCCATCGTCGCGGCGCGTCAACAGCGTGCCCTCGGCGTCATTCGCGAAGCGCTGGTCACCGAGTCGGTGCAGCAGTGCGAACGCGTTGAAAGCCGGCTTCGGGATGCCGCCGACGGCCAGCAGACCGAATCCGCCGTAGAACGGTGTCCTGACGACGCCCTGCTCCTCGAACACGTCGGAGAACGTCCAATAGGACATGTCCTGTAGCAGCCCATCGCATTGGCGCACCGTCTCCGCGAGCCACGGTCCCATGTAGGGAGCATCGGTCACCGCCGGCTCATTCTTGTAGCTGGCGTTGAATTCCGACCAGATCAGCGGCAGGGACGGCAGCGCAGATGCCTGAATTTCTGCATGCACTTTCTGCACCGCACGGCACACCATCTTATTGCGCGGAATACGTTCGGCGCTGGCGAATACGTCCTTCGCCGTGTCGTTGGCGTAGACGTGCGTCGATACGAAATCCACGGGAATGTGGTTTTGTTTGCAATGCTTAATGAATGCCGCGACCCACGCGGCCTGCGCCGTGGCCGGTCCTCCGACCCGCAGGCGAGGGTCCACCGCCTTGAGGGTGCGTGCAGTGTGGTCGTACAACGTCCAATACGTCGCCTGCTTGGGTTCGCCCGCCCAAAAATCCAGATTGGGCTCGTTCCACACCTCAAAGTACCAGTGGCTGACCTCATCGATCCCGTACCGCTCGATGAGGTGCCGGGCGAGCGCGCTGATCAGCGCATCCCAGCGGCCGTAGTTTTTGGGGGGCGAAACCACGGGGCGGTACCAGAAGCTTTGGCGGATATCGCGGCTCGCAAGCCGGCGCGGCATGAAGCTCAGCTCGACTATCGGGCGCACACCGTTGGCGAGTAGTCCGTCATACGCCTGATCGACGTAGGAAAAGTTGTAGACGGCCTCCCCGTGCGGCCCTTCCCTGTACACACCGACCTCATCATCGAGGATGGCATGAAACCGCACGTAGGACATCGACGTGACCCGGTGCACGGCGCGCAGGTCTTCACGATAGCTCTCGCGCAGGCTCAGCACCGCGCGACCCGAACCGAACATCCGCTCCCAGAAATGTGGAAAGGCTCGGGTGGGCGCCGTCGCATCGAGTGTGATGGTCTCACTGTCCTGCGCCGCTAGCGGTGTGACCGCAAGCGCCAGGGTGAGTAGCGCGATCGCCCGAATAGTCACCGCACGCATGGGGAGTGGCCTCGGGCCGAGCATGCGTCCGACGCTCCCCGAACGCAATCGCGTCATTGAAGCTGCGTGAGCCAGCCGCCAGAGAATCCAGCGCGCTCGAGACCCGTGTGGAGGTAGGCATTGTTGCGCATGACCCGCCACACGAGGTCGCTGCGATAGTTCTCGATCATGGCCAGAATCGGCCCCTGATCGATGGCGACGTAGTCCGCGTCAACCCAGGCCAGGCCTGCCTGCTGCGCCTGTCCTGCCTGCTGCGGCTGTTGTTTTGGCGAGCCGCTGTAGCTGGCGTTGAAGGCATCGAGAAAACCATAGGCCGAATAGATGGACGTGCCGAAGCGATGATACATCTCGAGCGTCGCGGGCAGCACAATCTCGGGGGCGAACGGCAGCGAGCTGATGGAAGCCGTTGGCGCAATGGTGCCGTCATCCACGATGCGCCCGACGCCCACGCCCCGCGCGGCGTAGCGCAGGAACGGGCGCTCCTGTCCCAGGTACGGTTCGCGAGCAGGACCTGGACCGTCGGAGGCACTCATGCCCCAGACGTTCTTGCCGTATGCCTCCCAGTGCTTCGGATTCGCGATGGCGTAGCGGCGCTGCGTATACGCTGCGCGGCGGCTGTTCTCGAAGTAGTCGATCCCGTGCTCGCGCATGTAGCCATCGCGTATGCCGCGGAAATCCACCCACACGTGGGTGTACTGGTGGCCGAATGCCGGCGCGAAACTCAGGTACGTCTGGTCGTAGAGCGTGCCCCAGTGCTTATCGTAACCGCTGGTCCATTGCGTCCAGGCCTGTGGGCCGATGGGATGCGTGGGGGAACCCAGGGCTAACAGATAAACCAGCATCGCCTCGTTGTAGCCGCGCCAGTCATTCCCCGAGAACCCTTCCTTCGGCGTCCAGGCAAGCGCCACCGCCGGCGGACGCGGTTGGGCCCAGGTCCAGTCCACCCGACGGTAGATCTCATTGGTGAGTTTTCTGATCTCGACGTCGCGTGGGTCCTTGCTGTCGAAATAGCTCTGACAGAAGAGCATGCCGGCGAGGAGCAATGCGGTGTCTACGGTCGAGACCTCGCTGTTACCGGCGCGCGCACCGCTGCGCATGTCGATGAAGTGATAGAAGAATCCATGCTCGTTCGTCTCGTGAACGAAGAAGCGCAGGGTCACCAGCACGCGCTGGCGAGCCGCAGCGCGCGAGATGTAGCCGCGCTCGACGCCAATTGGGTAGGCCGTGAGCCCGAAGCCTACCGCCGCAATGCTGGCGAATGAGGGCGTCGGATAACGGTCGGGTATGAGGCCATTCTTGGGGTTGGCAGTCTCCCAGAAGTAGCGGAAGGTGCGCTCTTCGAGATCGACGAGGAAGGGGTCGAACAGTACCGCATGCGGCTCCCCGAGCGAGCCTGCGGCATCCAGCTCAGGGGTGCGGGCTACCGGGGCGGCGAATGCGGCGCTGACCACGGACAGGAAGGCAGCGCACGCCAGCATCACCGGCAAGCCAAGCCGCGCTCGCCGGGGAGCGGCCCCGCGCCTGTCATC
>CATPBM010000063.1 GCA_955652625.1 uncultured Steroidobacteraceae bacterium | reverse complement strand
GATGTTCTGAGTCCCGTCGCCTCCTCGCACGACCCGCCGTCCAGCGCGGACTCACCGTGCTGTCCCGCGATTAGCCCCGAACGGTCTCATGTAGGCAGGCTCCTACACCCGAGTGCGATCGTTTCGCCACGCGCGCGAATGCGATGAAATAGCACGACTGCGGGTTCAACCCGGTTGTCGTAACGCGATTGTGGGAGCTTCCGTGGCTGAACCTGGCGATAGTGCCCGGCGGACTGACCCCCGCGGCTCCTTGTTGAATGATCTCGCGCATGAGCTGCGCGATGTTCTGAGTCCCGTCGCCTCCTCGCTCGACCTGCTGCGGTTGCGCAAGTTCGAGCCCGACGCCAGTCGGACGATGGCGGACAGGGTCGATCGCGGGCTGAAAGGGGCGTTCGCCATCATGGACGCCTTCATCCTCGCTGATCAGTGCGAGAGTGGCAGGCTGGCGCTCGAGATCGTCCCTGCCAGCCTGAGTCATATTCTGGAGGAGACGCGCGAGGCTCTCGCCGCTGAGGTGTGCGGACGCTGCGTGTTCACGGCATCGCCTGCGAACGAGGTGGTGAATGCAGACATCGCGAGGACGGTGCAAGCCCTGTGCGCGTTGCTGCAGCACGCGAGCTCCCTCGCATTGCCGGAAAGCATGGTGGAAGTGAACTCCACGAGCGCAGGTCACAAACCCCAGATCCGCATTCACAGCCGTACCGATCCGCAGATAATCCCCAGTGAGGATTGGTTCCGCTCCTACCGGGGAGGCGCGGGCCGCCGCATGGCGTTGCGCACGGCCCGATGCATATTGGTTTTGCAGCAGGGCAGCCTGGAGGTTGCTGCCCGCACGCCTGGGGAGTGCGAGTGGGTCGTGACATTTGCCGGCGGCGCTGCGGCGAGCGTTGCTGCACCCGCGGCCGAGCCCCGGCAGATTTCCGGCGCGCCGCGCCCGCCGGCCGGCGAGGGCGCGGCTGCAGTCATGCGCATCATCATCGTGGACGATAGCGAGGGAGTGCGCCGGGCGTACCGTGAGGCGCTGGTGGCGCTCGGCTACCTCGTCACGGAGGCCGCCGACGCGCAGCAGGCGCTGAAGGCGATTGACTCCGATCGGCCGGATGTGGCGCTGATCGACATTCACCTGCCCGGGATGAACGGCTATCGGCTTGCGCAGGCGATGAAGGCGCGCACCGGCTCCGCCATACGCCTGGTCATGCTTAGCGGGATGGCGCTCGATGCCACAACGCGGCATCTGTCGCAGGAGGCCGGATTCGACGACTGTCTGGATAAGATGGCAGGGCCGCTGGCACTGCATGCGCTGTTACGCAAAAGCAGAACCGAAGGCTGATACAAAAAAAGGACGGTCTCGGAGAGAGCGAGCGGGAATCTGAGGACCGTACGGAGGCTAAACTGCGGTCAGCCCTGACCTGATTTCATCCCTGAGGATTCATCCGTGAGACTTGCGCGCCCGTTCCTCAAAAACCGCTACTGCCCACCCCGAGACCGTTGAGCGTGCGTCATGCCTGTGGGGGGTAAGTCGGCTGACGCTCTGTCTTGAACCGCGATATCCGCGCGGCAGGGTGAGCATAGCCGCCGCACTCTTGGGAGGATGACGGCAGGCGTCCCGAGCGGGTGTCGGCCCGAACCGGCTCGCCCCGTAGGGGGTGTCCTACAGTGAATGACTGAGTGAAGGGGCAAAAAAACAGTCTCGGGAGCGGCGTGTGGCAATCCTCAGGATCTGAGCAGCACTCGAGTCATCCTTGACCCGCCACCGCTCTGATTCGATCACCATCCCTGGGTCGTCATCCTTGACACTCGCTTCCTCCGTGGGATCGCGGCCCGTTCTTGAGTCGCTAATCCAGTCGGACATACCACGCGCGCCGCCCCGAGACTGTTAGGAGGGCGTCGTACCGAGCGTGGGGGGTTGCCGATACGACGCATGTACGGCACTGATCTTAGCGGTGATGCTGTGCGCGCCATGACGGCCGCCACCCTGAAGGAGGGTCGGCTCACATCGGGTGGCGCGGTAGGGAGCATCCGACATCGCGCGCGAAATGGCGTGACATGTCAAATGCATCCCGCGCGCTGGCAAGGGAATTGCTGCGCGTTGCCAAGGGAAGTGCGCCGACATGCGAACGCGCGCCGCACCGACAGTGTTGCGTCGCGGGCTTGCACATGCTTCAAGCATGTCAGGATTTTTTGCGATGCACCGTGGTACGCGCTGCATCAGGGAGCACCGCAATGAATGCCGTTCTGCGCACCGAAGACCTGCGAGCCCTCCACGTATTGCCGGTGCTTCCCTATGCGTACGACGCGCTGCAGCCAGTGATCTCGCGCCAGACTGTGTTGTGCCATTACACCAAGCATCACAGGGAGTGTGTGGTGCAGCTCAATGCGCTGCTCGAGGGCACGGCACTTGCGCAGCTGCCTCTGGAGGCGCTGCTACGGCGCACGGCGGGAAAAGCCGAATGCGCGGCGATTTTCGATGCCGCCGTGCAGGCGTGGAATCATTCATTTTACTGGCGCTGCCTCGCGCCGCACGGCGGCAATCGCGTGCCGCTGGCGCTCAGCCAGAAGATCAAGGCGGCATTCGGCAGCCTGGACGGCCTCAAGGGGGCCCTGGCACGCGCGGCGATCGAACAGTTTGGATCCGGCTGGGTGTGGCTGGTGCTCGATGGGGCTGAGCTGCGGGTCCGCACGACCGCCGCTCGCGATGACCCACTCCCAGGTCACGTGCGCCCCTTGCTGGTCCTTGATGTGTGGGAGCATGCGTATTACCTGGACTACCAGGACCGGCGCGCCGAATACGTGCGCGCGGTTCTTGATGGCCTCGTGAACTGGGAGTTCGCGGCTGCAAACCTCAACTGAGCCACTGCGGATGCGGAGCGCGAGCGCGGACGAGCGTATCGCGCCGCCCGCCTCTGCCCAAGATGACGGCCTTGCCGCACAGACGGGCACGGGTGCCGTGACGAGCGGCGAGGGGCGCGCCGCACTGCACTCCATCGCGCGTGCGCTGTGGATTCTCGCCATATGCGCACTGCTCGCAGCGCTGCGGATCGGCCGCGATCTGCTCATCCCGCTGGTGCTGGGCGTACTGCTCGCGCTGGTACTCTCCGGGATCGTTGAGGCTCTGCGGCGCTATCGCGTGCCGCGCGCGTTGAGTGCAGTGGTGCTGGTGCTGCTCATCGTCGTCGGCGCCGGCGCCATGCTCAATGCAATCTGGACGCCCGCACAGCAGTGGCTTGAAAGTGCGCCTCGGGTCATGCGCACGATAGAGCACCGTATTCGCCCGGCTCAGTCGATCGTGCGTCGAATCGATGCCATCGCCCAGCGTGCGAGCGCGCTCGCCACCCCGGGTGAAGCCGCTGCCGCCCCTGCCCCTGCCGCAACGGCGGCCCCCGCCGTGTCCGTGTCGGCTGTCGGGGTACTGGCAGGAACCACCTGGGTCGCCGGAGCCCTCGTCATGGGCGTGGCACTCACGCTGCTGCTG
>CATPBM010000062.1 GCA_955652625.1 uncultured Steroidobacteraceae bacterium | reverse complement strand
TGGCCATCGTCCTGGCCGGCATTATCTTCGCCTTCTTCTATTTCAAGAAGCGCTCGAGAGCCATGCGCGAGTTTCTGGACCGCGTTACGCTCAAAGTGCCGGTTGTCGGTCCCATCATGCGCAAGGCGGCGATTGCACGCTATGCGCGCACTTTGTCGACCATGTTCTCGGCGGGCGTGCCGCTGGTCGAGGCGCTGGAGTCAGTAGCTGGTGCCTGCGGCAACATCGTGTACGAGAAAGCGGTTCTGAGAATGCGCGACGAGGTCTCGACGGGCCAGCGCCTGCAGCGCTCGATGGAGAACACTGGTCTGTTCCCCAACATGGTCAACCAGATGATCGCAGTCGGCGAGGAATCGGGTTCGCTGGATGAGATGTCGGCCAAGGTGGCCACGTTCTACGAAGCCGAGGTCGACAATGCGGTAGACGCTATGTCGAGTCTGCTCGAGCCGCTGATCATGGTGGTCCTGGGCGTGCTGGTAGGCGGCCTGGTGATCGCCATGTACCTGCCGATATTCAAGCTCGGTTCCGTCGTCTGACGCGCTGACTTGAGAGCGAAAAGCTGAAAGCGCCGCGCTTCGCGCGGCGTTTTCATTAGGAATCAACAAAAGCAATGTCCGTGATCGCGCTGCTCGCCGCCTCGCCCGGGCTGTATATGGTTGCCTGCCTGGTGCTCGGCCTCGTGGTCGGCAGCTTCCTGAACGTGGTGATCTATCGCCTGCCCGTCATGCTCGATCGGCAGTGGCGTGAGCAATGCGCCGAGCTTGCTCCCGGTCCCACTTCGGTGTCCATGCCCGGCAGCCCTGAGCCGTTCAACCTCATCGTGCCGCGCTCAGCCTGTCCAGCCTGCAAAGCCCCCATCACGGCCCTCCAGAACATACCGCTCATCTCGTGGCTCATGCTGAAGGGGCGCTGCGCGAACTGCGGCAACCCCATCTCCGTGCGCTACCCGGCGGTGGAGGCCCTCACGGGGCTACTGACGGCGGCGGTGGCGTGGAGATTTGGTTTCGGCTGGCCTGCGCTGGCCGCGATGGTGCTCACCTGGTTCCTGATCGCCCTGACTTTCATCGACCTCGACCATCAGCTGCTGCCGGACAGCCTCACCCTGCCCCTTCTGTGGATCGGTCTTCTTTTGAGTCTGTGGGGACCCCAGATCGGTTTCCCCGTGCCAGGCGATCTGCGCTCGAGCCTGATTGGCGCGGTGGCCGGTTACGTGAGCCTGTGGAGCGTCTATCATCTGTTCCGGTTTTTCACGGGCAAGGAAGGCATGGGCTACGGTGATTTCAAGCTCCTTGCTGCACTCGGTGCCTGGCTCGGCTGGCAGATGCTGCTACCGGTGATCCTGATCGCCTCAGCTGCGGGGGCCGTGGTCGGCATCGCGATGCTCGCCTTTCGTGGGCACGACCGTTCTACGCCGATCGCCTTCGGTCCGTTTCTCGCCGCGGCCGGCTGGCTGACACTGATGTGGGGACGGCCGCTGGTCGCTGCTTACCTCGGTCTGTTCGCGGCGCACCCGTGAGCCTCAGTACATGAGCGCGCAGGTATTCCGCGTGGGCCTCACCGGCGGCATTGCCAGCGGCAAGTCTACCGCGGCCAAATTTTTCGGCGCCCTGGGGGTGCCGATTCTCGACAGCGACCAGGTCGCGCGCGACGTCGTCGAGCCCGGACAACCTCCGCTCGAGCGGCTGGTCCAGCGCTTTGGCGCATCCATCCTCACACCTGACGGGCACCTCGATCGCCCTGCGCTGCGCGACATCATCTTCTCGGACCCCAAGGCCCGGGCGGATCTGGAGGAGCTGACCCACCCGGCCATTGGCGCCGCGATGGAAGCCCGCTCAGCCTCTGCAGGCGGCCCCTACCAGATCCTCGTCATTCCACTTCTGGTGGAAAAAAACCTCCGCTCGCACGTGGACCGTGTGCTGGTGGTGGACTGCGCCGAGGAGCTGCAGCTGCGCCGCCTGCGCGCCCGTGACCGCTCCACTGCCCGGCAGGCCCAGGCCATCCTCGATGCACAAGCGCCGCGCGCGGTGCGCCTCAAGGCGGCCGATGATGTCATCACCAACGATGCCGACATGAGCGCCGTACAGAGGCAGGTCGAAACGCTGCACACACGCTACCTCGAGCTCGCAGGACAGCCGCGCGCCTGAGGGTCGCTCGCGCCCCGCTCGCGCTTTGCCACTCGCGGGCGACCGGCACGCGCCGTTTACGGGTGCCGCACACCTCGAGCACAATACGGGCATGACGGAATCCGCCTTGCCAGAAATGGCCTCTGAGGCACCCGCCGCCGATCCGGGCGTGCTCATCTTCGAGCAACCGCTGAATGAGCGTATGCGTACGTTCCTGCGGCTGGATTTTCTCTACAACCAGGCGCTGCATCACAACGAGATGGCGAGTCAGTGGGGCAGCCGCGCCGCGATGGCGAGCTTGATCGACATCCTCGCCATTACCACGCGCGGCGATGTGCGCTCGGACGTGCTGAAGGAGCTCGAGAGCCAGCTGACGACACTCAACGAATTCCAATCCAATCCCGGCGTCGACCGGCAGCGACTCAAGACTCTCCTGTCGAACCTCATGCGCCTGCGTACCGACCTCATGAGCGCCGGTTCTGCTTTCCTGCAGCCGCTGCGGGATTCGGAGTTCGTGGGCGCCATCAAGCTTCGCAGCGCCATCCCGGGGGGCACGTGCGAGTTTGACCTGCCCGACTACTACTTCTGGCTCGCGCAGCCCGCCGAGGCGCGCATGCGTACGTTCAATCAATGGCTCGGGCTCCTGCGACCGCTGTGCGATGCGATCGCGGAACTTCTGTGGCTGACGCGCCAGAACGGCCGCAGCCGCCAGGAGAACGCCACAAGCGGCACTTTCGCGATCACCTTCGACCGGGACAATCCGCTGCAGCTGCTGCGGATCCTGCTTCCGGCATCGGCCGGGCTCTATCCGGAAATCAGCGGCAGTCATCACCGCTGCAGCATCCGCTTCCTCACGTGGAACGGATTGGCGACCCGGCCGACGCAATCTCAGGCCGATGTTCCGTTCACCCTGACCTGCTGTCCCTGAGACGGTTTCAACCGATGAGCCCGACTCGCGTCAAGTGCCCGACGTGCAAGCGCGAATTGGACTGGCAGACGGCCCCGTTTCGCCCGTTCTGCAGCGAGCGGTGCCGGCTGATCGACCTGGGCGCGTGGCTGAGCGAGCGGCACGCCATCCCCGGTGAGGCGGCGCCGGGCGAGGAGAGATCCGCGCCTGCGGAAGAGCGCCCGCAGAAGGGTTCCACGTAGCGCATGAGATTCCGCCTCACGGCCTTTGGCCTGCACCTCCTGGGAAGTGCCTGTGCGCTGACACTGGTGCTCGGCGGACTGTACCTCGGCTGGTATCGCTGGCCCGGCTGGTATCTGACGGGCGTGCTCCACATACTGCTCATCGTCGGCCTGGTCGACCTGGCGCTGGGCCCCACCCTGACACTCATCATCGCCAATCCGCGCAAGCCGCGTCGTGAACTTGCGCGGGACATCGCGATCATCGTGTTGGCACAGATCAGCGCGCTCATCTACGGCGCGGCGACGCTGTGGCAGGGACGTCCGCTCTACTACACCTTCTCGGCGGATCGCCTGGAGATGGTTCAGGCGTCTGCTCTGGATGCCGCTGAGAACGCACGGGCGCGCCGCGAGAACCCCACTCTCGCGCCGCACTGGTACAGCCTGCCGCGCTGGGTGTGGGCGCCGCTGCCTGACAACGAGGAGGAAGCGGCCAGGATCGTCAACTCCAGCATCTTCGGTGGTGGTCAGGACGTCATCGATATGCCGCGCTACTTCAGACCCTGGGACCAGGGGCTGCCGAAGCTGCGGGCGCAGCTCTCTGCCGTGGGTGAGATCAAGTACCTGTCCAAGCACGAGAAGCAAGCGCTTGCGACCCGGCTGTCGAGGCTCGGGCTTGCGCCCGGGCAGAAGAATGCACTCGTGATGTGGGGAAACAGCCGGCGGGCGATCGTCGTATTTGATCCGGCTACCCTCACCGTCAGGGCGATCCTCAAGCCGGACTGAAGCTAACTCAAGGAGCCGTTGGCGCCGTCACCTGCAGCCACTTCGCAAGAAACGCCCACTGATCGGCGAAGTCATCGATCTGCATCCACACGGGCTTGCCCGCGCCGTGGCCGGCGCGCGTCTCGACGCGGATGAGAATGGGATTGGCGCAGATCTGCGCCGCCTGCAGCGCCGCGGCGAACTTGTAGCTGTGCCAGGGCACCACGCGATCGTCGTGGTCCGCGGTCGTGATGAGCGTCGGCGGATAGCACACGCCCTTCTTCACGTTCTGTACCGGCGAGTAGGCGTAGAGGGATCTAAACTGCTCCGGGTCCTCGGACAGGCCGAAGTCGGAGGACCATTGGCGCGCGTTGGCGCTCGCGGTGTGGTAGCGCAGCATGTCGAGCACGCCCACCGCGGGGAGCGCTGCGCCGAACAGCTGCGGGCGCTGCGTCAGCACCGCACCGACCAGCAGTCCGCCGTTGCTGCGGCCGTGAATCCCTAAGCGTGCGCTGCGCGTGTAGTGCTGGGCAATCAGGTATTCCGCGGCGGCGATGAAGTCATCGAACACGTGCTGCTTGTTGGCGAGCGTTCCGGCCTTGTGCCACTTCTCCCCGTATTCGCCCCCGCCGCGCAGGTTCGCCTCGGCATAGGCGCCGCCCATCTCGAGCCACGCCTGCACCTGAGGCCGATATTCCGGGGTGAGCGAGATGTCGAAGCCGCCGTACCCATAAAGGAGAAACGGCTGGTTGCCGTCCCGGACCAGGTCGCGCCGGTGCGTGATGTACATCGGCACCCGCGTGCCGTCCTTGCTCGGGTAGAACACCTGTTCGGTGACGAACTGCGCATTCGAGGCCGAAGTGCGCGGCTCGCGCCACAGCGTCGCCTCGTTCGCCGGCACATCGAAGCGGTAGATCTTGGTCGGTGTCAGGTAGTCCGTGTAGGAAAAGAACGTCTCGTTCTGGGCGCCCTCGCCGTGGAACCCCGCGATGCGGCCCAGGCCCGGCAGGGTCACGTTGCCGAGCGGCCGGCCGTCGCGCTCGTACACACGGGCCACGCCGTGGGCATCCTCAATGTACCTGGCGATGATCCGGCCGCCCACGTAACTCGCCTCCTCGAGCGCCGTAGCGCCTTCCGGCACCAGCGTGCGCGCCGGGTTCGGCTCGCGCGCGTCGATGGCGATGACTCGGCCGAGGGGCGCATCGCGGGTCGTCTGAAAGTACAGGTCCTGGCCGCGCGCCCCGATGAACGTATACAGGGCGTCCCAGGCGGAGAACAGCGGCTGCGGCTTTGCGTCCGCGCCGCGCAGATCGAGCAGCTCGACGCCGTTGTTCTCGTAGCCTTCGACCAGCGTCACCACCAGGTAATGCCCGTCCTCAGTCACCCGCGCCATGGGAATGCGCGTCGGGTGATTGGTCACCTCGTAGACCAGCCGATCGTCATCCTGGGCGGTGCCGAGCCGGTGAAAGTAAACGGCCGGCCTGCCGGAATCATCGCCCTTGCCGTCGGGCAGCGCGGGATAGCGGCTGTAGTACACCCCTGAGCCGTCGCGCGCCCAGGACACGCCCCAGAACTTGGTGAAGCGCAGCGTGTCCGGCAGATCCTTGCCGTCCGCGACGCTGCGGAAGCGCCAGATCTGCCAGTCGGTGCCGGCGTCGCAAACCGCGTAGGCGACTACGCGCCCGCGCACGTCGGGCGTGAACTCCGAGACCGCGACGGTCGCATCCTCGCGCACGGTGTTCGGATCGAACAGCACGCGACCGGGGGAGTCGAGCGTGTCGGACACGAACAGCACACTCTGGTTCTGCGTGCCGTCGTTGTGCAGGAAGAAATAGTGACCGGCGCGCCGTACCGGCACGTCGAAGCGCTCGTAGTTCCACAGCTGCGTGAGGCGGGCCTTCAGCCACGGGCGGGCCGCAAGCTCCTGCAGCCGCGGCTGCGCGAGCGCGTTTTGCCTGCTCACCCACTCGCGCACGGCTGGCGAGTCGAGGTTCTCAAGCCACCGATAGGGATCTGCGACCTTGGTGCCGAAATAGCTGTCGCTCACCTGCACGCGCGCGGTGACCGGGTACACCGGTGCGGAGGCGGCCGGGGGCATGCCGACCGCGGTCTCGGTGGCGGTGCGCATTGGCTTGCCGCCTGGCCCGCTGCCGGGAAAAGGCTGCGGTGTGCCGAGCTGCATCCCGACGCACGAGCTCAGGCAGTACACGACACCGGCGGCGGTCGCAAGCGCGCCGGCTACCGCACGGTAGCGGGCACGCATCATCTAAGGAAACTTGATTTTGCCGCCGCCGGCCGCTCCCGGACCCGGCCCCACGGCGCTGCCCACCTCGGGCACGACGATGCGGGAGGCGGCTTCGCGGCGCAGCTCGCGCGCCTCATCGATCGCCTGCTCGAGTGCGACCTTCACCCCTTCCGGGAATTTCTTCAGCGCCTCCGCGAGGCTCTGCGCTTCGATCTCAAAGCCCAGCGGCAGGACACCGGCGGGTGTCAGCAGCTGCGTCTGCCCCGAAAACAGCACCGGGCGCGCGGGATCGACCGCGCCGTCCACGCTGACCGGAGTCAGCCGCCGAATGCTGCCGGCGCGGCGGTCGGTGAACACGTCCTCACGGTACAGGCCCTGGGGATCGAGCTGGATTTCGGGGAGGTCGTTCTGCGCTGCCATGGATTCCTGCCTGTTGCGTTGCAAGTGCATTGTACAATGCCAGCTCCGCGGCGCCGGTCAGCCCGGGGCGGGCAGACTCCCGAGCGCTTCGATGAAGGGCCGATCGGCCTCGAGCATGTCCTCCCGGGCAAGCCGTGCCGGCGCCACCCACTTCAGGCGCTGACCATCGAGCGCCTCAGGCTCGCCTGCGAAGCGCTCGACGATCCAGAGCGAGAGCTCGACGTCGCGATCCTCGTACGAGTGCGTCAGGCGCATCAAGGCCCTGGCGGCCGTCACGCTGATGCCGAGCTCCTCACGCAGTTCGCGCAGGAGCGCCTCGCGCTCGCTCTCGCCGGCAGTCACCTTGCCGCCCGGGAATTCCCAGCGGCCCGCCATGTGCTTGCCAGCAGGGCGCTGCGCGATGAGTACCCGTCCGGCGCGATCGTAGAGCGCCGCCGCGACGACCAGGGTGACTCGCGCCGACACCACTGCGCGCTACTCGACGCTCGAGAGTGCGCCGTGACAGTGTTTGAACTTCTTGCCCGAACCGCACGGGCAGGGCTCGTTGCGCCCCACCTTGCGCTCTGCGCGCACGAACGTGCCGGCACCCTCCGGGCCGGGCAGCGGAGGTGGTGCGGCGCTTGCGCCGGCGCGCCGCTCTGCTGCGCCCGCTCCCGCCCGGGCCCCGGCGACCGAAGCGGCCTCTTCCTGTGCGAGCGCCAGCGCGGAGGCGGCTTCCGCGTGCTGCGCCTGCAGGGCGCGCATCAGGCGCTGCCGGCGCTACTCATCCTCGCGCTCGATTTCCTCCTGCGTTCGAACTTCCACCGTCGCCATGAGGGAGGCGGTCTCGAACTTGATGCGCTCGAGCATAGCGGCGAACAGCTCGAACGCCTCGCGCTTGAACTCGAAGCGATAGTCCTTCTGGGCATAGCCGCGCAGATGAATGCCCTGGCGCAGATAGTCCATGCCCGCCAGGTGCTCGCGCCAGTGCTGGTCGAGCTTCTGCAGCATCACCTGCTTCTCGATGTGCCGCATGACGGGTACACCGGTGTCGCCCACCGTGCCGGTGCGCGCCACCATGGCGTCGTAAGTCTCGTGCACCGCGCGCAGCACGCGCTGGCGCAGCGCCTGCTCTTCGAGCTCCGGCTCGGCAGCGAGCCAGGCCCCAGGCGTCACGCGGACGTTGAAATCCCGAAGCAGCGCATCGGCGAGGCCCTGCAGATCCCAGTCGGCGGCGGCGGCCTGCTTGGGCATGTACTGATCGAGGAGCGTCCCGACCGAGTCCTCCATGAGGCCGTGGATCGCGGCCGAGAGGTCCTCGGTGCCCATGATCTCGGTGCGCTGGCTGTAGACGACCTTGCGCTGATCGTTGGCCACGTCATCGAACAGCAGCAGGTTCTTGCGGATGTCGAAGTTGTGGGACTCGACCTTGCGTTGCGCTTTCTCGATCTGGCGGGTGAGCATGCCGCTCTCGATCACCTCGCCTTCCTTCATCCCCGCCATCTTCAGCAGGCGCTGCGTGCGCAGCGGATCCCCGAAGATGCGCATCAGGTTGTCTTCCATCGACAGATAGAAACGGCTCGAGCCCGGGTCGCCCTGGCGGCCGGAACGGCCGCGCAGCTGGTTGTCGATGCGGCGCGACTCGTGGCGCTCGGTGCCGACGATATGCAGGCCGCCTGCGCCGAGCACCCTGTCGTGGCGCCCCTGCCACTCCGCGCGCAGCGCCTCACGGGCGCCGTCCTCGAGTTCCCCGGCGGCGCTGAGCTCGGCCTCGAGATTGCCGCCGAGCACGATGTCGGTCCCGCGCCCGGCCATGTTGGTGGCGATGGTCACCCCGCCCGGCCGTCCGGCCTGCGCCACGATGTGCGCTTCGCGCTCGTGCTGCTTGGCGTTCAGCACCTCGTGCGTGATGCCTTCCTTGTGCAAAAGGCCGGCGAGGAATTCGGAAGTCTCGATCGAGGTGGTGCCGACCAGCACGGGCTGCTCGCGCTGCACGCACTCGCGGATGTCCTCGATGATCGCCTTGAACTTGTCGCTCTGCGTCAGATACACGAAGTCCGCATTGTCCTTGCGGATCATGGGCCGGTGCGTGGGGATCACCACCACCTCCAGGCCGTAAATCTGCATGAATTCGGGCGCCTCGGTGTCCGCGGTTCCGGTCATGCCGGAGAGCTTGCGGTAGAGGCGGAAGAAGTTCTGGAAGGTGATCGAGGCGACCGTCTGGTTCTCCTCGCGCACCCGCACGCCCTCCTTGGCCTCCACCGCCTGGTGCAGGCCGTCGGACCAGCGCCGTCCTGGCATGGTGCGCCCGGTGAACTCATCGACGATGATCACCTCGCCACCGCGCACGATGTACTCCACGTCGCGCTTGTAGAGAGCGTGCGCGCGCAGCGCCGCATTCAGGTGATGCATCAGACGGATGTTGGCCGGGTCGTAGAGACTTTCGCCTTCCTTCAGGAGCCCCGCCTGCAGCATCAGCTCCTCGACGCGCTCGTGACCGGCCTCGGTAATGTGCACCTGCTTGGTCTTCTCCTCCACCGAGAAATCTCCGGGGCCTTCCTCCTCTTTCTGGCGCGTGAGGCGCGGCACCAGCTCATTGATGCGCAGGTACAGCTCGGTGCTCTCCTCGGCGGGGCCGGAAATGATGAGCGGCGTGCGCGCCTCGTCGATGAGGATCGAGTCGACCTCATCGACCACCGCGAAGCTCAAGGAACGCTGCACGCGCTCCTCGAGCCGATAGGCGAGGTTGTCGCGCAGGTAGTCGAAGCCGAATTCGTTGTTGGTGCCGTAGGTGATGTCGCAGGCGTACGCGTCGCGCTTCTCCTGCGGGGTCTGGGCGTTTTTTATGACCCCCACGGTGAGCCCGAGGAAGCGGTACACCGGGCCCATCCAGTCCGCGTCGCGCTGCGCGAGGTACTCGTTCACCGTGACGATGTGCACGCCCTCGCCGCTGAGCGCGTTGAGATAGGCCGGGAGCGTGGCCACCAGCGTCTTGCCCTCGCCGGTGCGCATCTCGGAAATCATCCCCTTGTGCAGCGTGATTCCGCCGATCAGCTGCACATCGAAGTGGCGCATTTTCAGGGTGCGGCGGGCCGCCTCGCGCACCACCGCGAACGCCTCGGGCAGGAGCTCATCGAGAGGCGCGCCCTCCTTCAGGCGCTTGCGGAACTCCTCGGTTCTGGCGCGCAACGCCTCATCACTGAGCTCCATGATCTGCGGCTCGAGCTGGTTCGCGGCGCGCACCGCGCGTGCATAGCCACGCACGATGCGCTCATTGCGGCTGCCGAAAACGCGGGTGAGAAGTTGACGCAAGGCGTGACTCGTTGAGCGAAAAACAGCTTTGCCGACAAGCACTTACCGTGCATGCCGGGGTTCGAAAGCGGCGTATTGTACGCAATAGACGCTAGCTGCGCCCAATTGGTTCGTGGGCGTGCGGAATTCAAGGGTGGGCGGTAGAGCAGGCCCCGTGGCGGGGCGGGGATCAGCGACCGACGAATGACAGGGGATCGACCTGTCGGCCGTTACGCAGCACCTCGAAGTGCAGGTGCGGCCCGGTCGAGTGGCCGCTGGACCCCATGAGCGCCACGGCTTCGCCGCGCTTCACCATCGCGCCGACGCTCACCAGCGTGCGCTGGTTGTGAGCGTAGCGGGTGACGAAGCCGTCCCCGTGATTGATCTCGATAAGCTTGCCGAAACCTGAGCCTGTTCGCTCGCCGGCCCAGGTGACGACCCCCGCCGCGACTGCGACCACCTTGTCGCCGATGGACCCGGCGAAATCGACGCCCTTGTGGAACGCATCGCGGCCATCGAAGGGATCGGCGCGCTCGCCGAAGTAGGAGGAAATAAAGCCCCTCGTGACCGGGCGGCCTTCGGGGTGAATCTCCTCTTTCAGCTCGCGGGCGAGGATCACATTTTCCAGAGCCGCGAGCTGCGAATCGCGCAGATTCACACGCTGCTCGAGTTGAGTCAGCAGGGCCGTCAGATCCGGAATCTGGGCGCTCACGCCCTCGCTCTCGCCTTCCGGGCCGCCGCTGGGCGGCTCGAGCTCGAAATTGAACTCGTGGCTGTCGATGTCCGCCATCTCGGTGAGACGCTTGCCGAGCGCATCGAGCCGGATGACGTGCGCGTTCACCTCGCCCAGGCGCATCGCCATGGCGTCCACGCGCAACTGCAGCTGCTGCCTGAGGTCGGCGATCTGGTGCTTCTGCTCGGCCAGAAGGCCGCCAAAGCGCAGCGTGTCAGTTAGCACCCCGCGCTGGGGGGCG
>CATPBM010000061.1 GCA_955652625.1 uncultured Steroidobacteraceae bacterium | reverse complement strand
GTACGGGTGAATTGCCCCGCGCGCTTCGGATCGGTAACGCTGGCTGCGTTCCAGTAGTGGATTGGCTGACCGAATCGGCCCTGCTCGTTCACCTCGAGGGTCGTGCCCGCGGGCAGGCGCCGGATTCCGCGATAAATCGAGTAGGGCTCTGGCACGCAGCAGTAGCGCAGGTACAGGGCAAGACAGTCACGGTCCACCTCCGCTTTGAAGGCGGGATGGGCTCTCAGAGCCTTAAGCTCGGACCCGAACAAGAACGCCTCTCCCGAGCGGCCGTAATAGAGTGGCTTTTCTCCCGCTCGGTCGCGCGCGAGCGTCAACACCCGACGCTCCCGGTCCCAGATCGCCAATGCAAACATCCCGGCACAGCGCTGCAGGGCGGATTGCAGTCCCCACGTATCAATTGCCGCTAGAAGCGTTTCGGTATCGGAGTGCCCGCGCCACACGCGCGCGCCACCGTCCTCCAGCTGCCGCCGGAGCGCAAGGTGATTGTAGATCTCCCCGTTGAACACGATCTCGTAACGTCCGCTGGCCGAGCGCATGGGCTGATGTCCAGCGGGCGACAGATCGACGATCGACAGCCGCCGGTGAGCGAGTCCCAGGCCTATGTCCCTTTGCACCCAGTAACCGCTGTCGTCGGGTCCCCGGTGAATCAAGGCGCGTGCCATCGCGCGGCAAGGCGCCTCCAAATCCGCCGTCCGCGGATCGATGAACCCGGCGATTCCACACATACTACATTCTAAGCGTGGCCGTAGGACGTACTCATCGCAACGTGGGGCGTAGAGTCTGGCTGCCTCGCGTCTATGTGCAAAGGCGCGGATCTGGCGCATGCCAAGTTGCCAAACAAATCAATCCATCTGCGCCGACGAGATCGATTCGTAGGGCCAGCCGCCGAGCCCAGTCGTGCACGTCTTGATAGAAGTCTAAAGTGCGGAAGCTCATCCGATTTCGTCATGGTGTCCAGGCTCGCAAACGCCTTCCAGGAGCGATGATACCGGGGATCGTCCATCGAGCGGCGCTCCACTACTGCCGGCCGCGCTGAGCCGGGGAGTCCCACACAGCTCACCCATTTTAACCGCCCGATATAGTCCCGCATGGTGAGATGCAGGGGGCGGGGTACGGGGGACGAGAAGACTCGCCGCGGCGATGATGAGAAACGGTCCGTGAAGGGTCTAGCCCGTGTGAAAACGCGTTGCTCGATCGCTGCATTCTATAAAATAGCAGCAACGTAGCCTCGCGAGCGTGCCATGAAGCGATACGTGGTGGGCCAGGACCGATCTCAGAGCACGTTGTTTCCCGAAGTGCTGGACGATTACATCGCCGAGGACAACCCGGTGCGGGTAGTCGATGTATTCGTCGATGAGCTGGATCTGAAGGATCTGGGCTTCGACGGGGCCGAGCCGGAAGCCACCGGTCGGCCGTCGTATCACCCCGCGACGATGCTGAAGATCTACATCTACGGCTATCTGAACCGCATTCAGTCCAGCCGCCGCTTGGAACGCGAGACCCAGCGTAATGTGGAACTGATCTGGCTGACGGGTCGGCTCGCGCCGGACTTCAAGACGATTGCGGACTTCCGCCGCGACAACGGTAAGGCGATCCGGTAGGTCTGCCGGGAGTTTGTCGTCTTGTGCCGGAGTTTGAACCTGTTTGCCGATGCGCTGGTCGCCATCGATGGCAGCAAGTTCAAAGCGGTCAACGGGCGCGATCGGAACTTCACGAAGCATAAGCTCAAGGCGCGGATGCAGCAGCTCGAGGAGAGCATTGCGCGGTATTTAGCGGATCTGGATCGGTCCGATCGAGATCCGAGCACCGTCACCGAAGCCCGAGTGGAGCATTTGAAGGAGAAGGTCGAGACGGTACGGGCGCAGATGCAGCGGCTCAAGCGCCTCGGCAAGCAGATGAGCCAAACTCCTGATGAGCAGATCTCACTGACCGATCCGGATGCCCGCTCCATGGCCACCAGTGCCCGAGGTTCAGGGGTGGTCGGTTACAACGTTCAGACTGCGGTGGATGCCAAGCATCACTTGGTCGTAACGCACGAAGTAACCAACCAGGGCACGGATCGGGCACAGCTAGCTTCGATGGGCAAACAGACTCAGGCAGCCATCGGTACGGAGAAGCTCACCGCCCTTGCGGATCGCGGCTACTACGCCGGTCCTGAGATCCTCAAGTGCGAGCAAGCTGGGATCAACGCGCTGGTGCCCAAATCCCATACCTCGAATAATCTGGCCAAAGGGCAGTTCGACAAGCGTGACTTTCGCTACAACGCTGCCCTCGATGAGTACCGCTGTCCGGCCGGTCAGCGTGCCATCTGGCGCTTCAAGACCATCGAGAACGGCCAGACGATCCACAAATACTGGTCTTCGGCCTGTCCGCAATGTCCGATCAAGGCACAGTGTACGACTGGCGACTACCGGCGCATCGCACGCTGGGAGCACGAGGCGGTACTGGAGGCGATGCAGGCTCGCCTGGAGAGGATGCCCGGGGCGGCACGCATCCGCCGGCAGACCGCGGAGCATGTGTTCGGTACGCTGAAATCCTGG
>CATPBM010000060.1 GCA_955652625.1 uncultured Steroidobacteraceae bacterium | reverse complement strand
TGACGCGTCCGCCGAACAGCAGGCGGTGATCGGCCGAGCGCCGGAAATAGTCCAGCACCCAGTTCATGTCGCTCACCGCGGCGTTGTTGGCGATGAGCCGCTGCGCGCGCACGGCTCCCAGCGGCTCGGTGGCGACGATGTACGTTGCGACCGCCATGATCCTGGAGGCGAGCCGCGGGGCCGTCGCGCCGAGGTACACATTGCCGCACAGTGCAAGGAAACGTGCGCGGACTTCGCCGCGGGGAGTCTCGACCCGCACCCGCGAGGCCGCCGCCGTGAACGTGCCGGCGCGGGTGCCCTCAAAAATGCGTACCCCGTGGGATTCGGCTGCCGCCGCGAGTCCCTGGGTGTAGTTGAGCGGATGCAGATGCCCGCTGTTGCTGTCGTACAGTGCGCCGAGGTAGCGCCCGGTGGCGAGCGTGGCGCGCAGCTCCTCGGCTGCCACGTAGCGCACGCTGGCGTACTGGTAGCGCTCGCGCAGCTGCGCCAGCTCCGCGTGCAGCTCGCGCACGTGGCGCTTCTTGACAGCGGTTAGCATGTATCCGTCGCTCCAGTCGCAGTCGATCGAATAGCGCCTGATCAACTCGCGCATGAGCGCGAGCCCCTCGACTGATACGTCCCACACGGCACGCGCGTCGGCGGCGCCGATGAGCCGCTCGAGCTTGGCTTGGCCTGCGGCGACACCGAAGAGCGCCTGCGCGCCGCTGCGGCCGGAAGCGCCCCAGGCCACGCGCTGCTCCTCGAGCAGCACCACGGACAGACCAGCCTCGGCCAGGTGCAGGGCGGTTGAGCAACCGGCAATGCCGGCCCCGACGACGCAAACGTCGCACTCGACGGGCCCCTCGAGCGCCGCACGCTCGGGGGCGGGGTGCGCGGAGGCCGCATAGTAGGAGCCGACGTGGGCGAGGCGTCCCATGGAAGTGTTTAGGATCTTCGTAATGTCCGGGAAGCCCGGGAGGGCGAGAGGATAGCCAGACGCAGGGCTCAGCGGCAAATGACTGCACTGCTTCGGGGTCACGGAAGCGCCGTAGTTAGGCCAATTACCCCACTTCTGTCACCTTGCGCAAGGCTAAGCTTCCGCCCCTGAGCTGTGGTCTAATAGGCGGGTATTTTGGAGATCCGTCGGGTTCGCCTGTTTAAGATACTAAACAGGGTCCCCGGCAGCAGCCGCCATGGCACCCGCCCGCCCACTCATTGGTATTCCGGCCGACCGGCGCATGGTCGGTGCGCACCCGTTTCACATGGTCGGGGAGAAATATGCTCTGGCCGTGATGGGAGCCGCGGGCGCAGCGCCGCTGCTGATTCCCGCTCTCGCCGAGGAGTTGGGATTCGATGAGCTGCTCGAGCGCCTGGACGGTCTGCTGTTCACCGGCAGTCCCTCGAACGTGGAGCCACACCAGTACCAGGGTCCGCCGAGCGCGCCTGGCACCCTGCACGACCCGGCGCGCGATGCGACCACGCTGCCACTCATCCGCAAGGCCGTGCAGGCCGGGGTGCCGGTGTTCGGCATCTGCCGTGGCTTCCAGGAAATGAACGTCGCGTTCGGCGGCACATTGCACCAGAAGCTGCACGAAGTGCCCGGGCACCTCGATCATCGCGATGATGACTCGCAGCCGCTCGAGGTGCAGTACGGCCCGGCCCATGAGGTGACCCTCGAACCCGGCGGGGTGCTGCGAGGGCTCGCGCCCGGTGACCGCGTGCGCGTCAACTCGCTCCACAATCAGGGCATCGATCGCTTGGGAAGCGGGCTCGCTGTGGAGGCTCGCGCCCCTGATGGGGTGATCGAGGCGTTTCGCGTGCGGGCCGCGCGGGGCTTCGCGCTCGCCGTGCAGTGGCATCCCGAGTGGAGAGTGATGAGCCATCCGTTTTCGCAGGCGCTGTTTGCTGCCTTCGGGCAGGCGAGCCGCGAGCGCGCGCAGTCCAGGTGAAAGGCTTCTCCCATGGTGAGTGAGATCCGGCAATTCTTCCGCGATCACGGCATCTCCGAGGTGGAGGCCATCATTCCAGACATGGCCGGCATCGCCCGCGGCAAGATCATGCCCGCGGAAAAGTTCGCCGAGGACGGCGGCATGCGCCTGCCCGAGAGCGTGTTCCTGCAGACCGTGACCGGTGACTATCCGCTGGATACCGGCAACGCCATGAGCCCGGCGGAAATCGACATCATTCTCAAGGCCGATCCGAAGACGGTGCGGCGCGTGCCGTGGGCGGCGGAGCCCACCGCGCAGGTGATCCACGACTGTTTCTACTCCGACGGCCGGCGCGTCTCGATGGCGCCGCGCCACGTGCTGCGCAACATCGTCGAACTGTACGCGCAGCGTGGCTGGGACCCCATAGTGGCACCGGAGCTAGAGTTCTATCTCATCGAGCAGAACAAGGATGCCGACTTTCCGCTCAAGCCCCCCGTGGGCCGTTCCGGACGCTCCGAGCCGGGGCGGCAGTCCTACAGCATCGCAGCGGTCAACGAGTTCGATCCGCTGTTCGATGACATCTATCAGTTCTGCGAGGACCAGGACATCGAGATCGACACCCTCATTCATGAGGACGGTCCGGCGCAGATGGAGATCAACCTGATCCACGGCCAACCGATGGATCTGGCGGACCAGGTGTTCCTCTTCAAGCGCACCGCGCGCGAGGCGGCGCTGCGCCACAAGATGTACGCCACTTTCATGGCCAAGCCGCACGCCAAGGAACCCGGCAGCGCCATGCACATCCACCAGAGCATCGTGGACGTGAAGACCCGCAAGAACATTTTCAGCAACCCCGATGGCACCCCCTCGCCGCTGTTCTTCGCGCACATCGGCGGCCTGCAGAAGTACATGCCCGCGGCCATGGCGCTGTTCTGCTCCAACGTGAATTCCTACCGGCGCCTGACGCGCTACCTGTCCTCG
>CATPBM010000059.1 GCA_955652625.1 uncultured Steroidobacteraceae bacterium | reverse complement strand
CTCACTGCTCGTCCCGACCAGTTCGACGATCTTGTAGACGCTATCGGCCATGGCTTGCTCACCTTCTTGTTGCAGCCGCCCGTGAGAGTGCGGCGGTGTTAGCCCGGATAAATTCGAGCTGAAGGCATGATGCTGCGGCCCTGAGGCAATTGCAACGCGCCCGCGCACACCGTGCGCGCGGCAGTTGACTGCTCATTCAAGTGCGCCTAGGCTGCGAGTTGATCAATCACTCAAATCCGTAGTGGTGACGGCCCCCGACACCCGCACCCGCCTCATCCTCGCCGCCATGCGGCTCTTCTGGGAGAAGGGCTACGGCTCGACGAGCGTGGCGGACGTGCTGCAGGCGGCAAAGGTGAACAGCGGCAGCCTCTATCACTTCTTTCCCGGCAAGCAGGATCTGCTGCTGGCAGTGCTCGACATGTATCGCGGGGGCATCCGCGGCATGCTCCTCGAGCCCGCCTGGCGCGGGGTGCAGGACCCCATCGAGCGCGTCTTCGCCCTCCTCGGCCGCTATCGCCAGTCGCTCGTGGATACCGAATGCTTCTACGGCTGCCCGATCGGCAGCCTCGCGCTCGAGTTGCACGAGCCGGACGTGCCGGTACGCGAGCGGCTCGCCGCCAACTTCGCCGCGTGGATCGATGCGATCCACGAGTGTCTCTCGGACGCCGGTGCACGGCTGCCGCGTGACCTCGACCGGCGCGAGCTGGCGGCGTTCGTCCTGACCACCATGGAGGGCGGCGTCATGCAGGCGCGCACGTTCCGCGAGATCGCAAGCTTCGACGGCGCCGTACGACAGCTGCGTGCCCATTTCGATCGACTGTTGCACGAGGCGCCGCCGAGGAAGGCCGCGCGCGCGCGACCCCCACCCAGAAAAAAGGAGCACCGATGAAGAAGCGGAGCGTGTGGATGGTCCCCGCGGCTGCGCTGCTGGCAGCGATGGCGCGGGCGGCGGGGGACGCACCCTCGTCCCCGTACCAGCCCCTGAGCTTTCTCGTCGGTCATTGCTGGAAGGGGACCTTTCCCGACGGCAAGATGACCGATGAGCACTGCTTCAGCTGGATCTACGGCGGCAAGTTCGTGCGCGATGAGCACGTCGTGCGTCGCGCTGAGGGGCACGCCGACGGATTCGGGGAAGCGATCTACCTGTGGGACGCCACCTCAGGCCGGCTCGAGTACCTGTACATCGAAAGCGCCGGCGGATACAGCCGCGGCACCGTGTCCCTGGACGGGGATGCGCTGGTGTTCCCGCCGACCAGTTACCGGGAAAACGGCCAAGAGCAGGTCTACCGCAGCCGCTGGCAGCACTCCGGCACTGACGCCTACGACGTCGTCACCGAGTTCCAGGCGAAGGAGCGCTGGGTACCCGGGTTCACCGTGCACATGCGCGAGGTGAGGCGCTGATCATGGGGCGCAGCCGTGCGCGTTGCCGCGCTTCAGGAAACCGTGTCGTGTGCGAGGCGCGTGCCGCGTCGGCGTGAGGCGCCTGATCCGCCGGCCTCAGCCGGGCGGTTCCAGACTGGCCGGCGCACGAGGGTGCTCTTGCCGAATAGCGACTCGATGAGATCCACGGCCAGTACCGCAGTCTTGTTGCGCACATCGAAGGCAGGATTGAGTTCCACGATATCGAGTGAGCCGAGGCGGCGCGTGTCGGCGATCATCTCCATGCACAGCTGGGCCTCGCGGTAGGTCGGCCCGCCCGGCACCTGCGTGCCCACCCCCGGGGCGATGTCCGGGTCGAGGAAATCGACATCGAAACTCACGTGCAGGTGCGTGTCGCTGTCCACACCCGCCAGCGCCTGCTGCATGGTCCGACGCATGCCCATCTCATCGACGTAACGCATGTCGAATACGTCCAGCCCCTGCTCGTGCACGAAGCGCTTCTCGCCCTCATCCACGCTGCGGATGCCGATCTGCCGCACCCACGAGGGGTGAATGACGGGCGTGCGGCCGCCGAACCCGGTCAGCTCAGGCGGACCGAAGCCGCAAAGACATGCCACGGGCATACCGTGCACGTTGCCGCTCGGGGAAAGCGCGCTGGTGTTGAAATCCGCATGGGCATCGAGCCACAGCACGCGCAGCTTGCGGCCCTGCTCGCGGCAGTGACGCGCCACGGCGCTGATCGAGCCGATCCCTAGACAATGGTCCCCGCCCAGAAGTATCGGCAGCCGTTCCTGATGCAGCTCTGCATACACCGCCTCGTGCACCAGCTGATTCCAGCGCACGACCTGTGGCAGATGCCGGTAGCCCGCCTGGGGCGGCTCCCAGGGGTTGGCCGGGCCGTTCAGGTTGCCAGGATCCCTCACCTGCAGCTCGCGCTGGCGCAATGCACCGGCAAGTCCCGCCACGCGCAGCGCCTCCGGGCCCATGGAAGCGCCGCGGTCCGCAGCGCCCACGTCAGTCGGTGCCCCGATCAGCGTTGCCGTGCGCGGCGTGCTCACGAGGCAACTCCGGCGGCCGCGGCCACTCTCGCAGGCTTGGCCGCGGATCCCCGCGCGAGCAGCGCGAACAGGTCCTTCGGGTCATCCAGGTCTGGCACCAGGTCGATCTGCTGCTGTGCCCCGCGTTCCTCGTGATGCACCCGCAGCAGATAGCGCAGGGACGAGAAGTCCTCGAGCGCGAATCCCACGGAATCGAAGATGGTCACGTCACGATCACTCACGCGCCCGGGCACGCGTCCCGCAAGCACCTGCGTGAGCTCGGTCACCGGAAAAGCAGCGTCCATCTGCTGGATCTCGCCCTCGATACGCGACTGGGGCTCGAACTCAACCACTACCCTCGCATCCGCACGTCGCAGGATGTCCGGGTGCAGCTCGGTCTTGCCGGGACAATCCCCGCCGACTGCATTCAGATGCACTCCGGGCTTGATCAGCTCGGGCGTCAGAATCGTGGCGTTACGCTTGTCGGCGGTCACCGTGGTAATGATGTCAGCGCCGGACACGGCTGCTGCGGTAGAAGCGCAGCGCACGACCTTAAGATCATGCAGGCATAGGCGCGCGAGATTGCGCTCGAGCTTGTCGGTGGCGCGCGGATCGGTATCGAACAGCCGCACCTCGCGCACACCGAGCATGTGGTGCAAGGCGAGGGTCTGGAACTCACTCTGGGCGCCGTTGCCGATGAGCCCCATGACGCGGCTGCCCGCGCGCGCCATGCGCTGCGCCGCGAGCGCGGAAGTGGCGGCAGTGCGCAGCGCCGTGGTCAGCGTGAGCTCGGACAGCAGCAACGGGTAGCCGGTCTCGACGTCCGCGAGCACACCGAACGCGGTCACGGTGAGCAGTCCCACTGCCGTGTTCTTCGGGTGTCCATTCACGTACTTGAAGGCGTACAGCCGCCCGTCCGAGGCCGGCATTAACTCGATGACCCCGACGGGTGAGTGGGTGGCGTGGCGGGGGGACTTGTCGAACAGGTCCCAACGCAGGAAATCCGCCTCGATCTCCCCGGCCAGCTCCTCGATGAAGCGCGCGGCTCCGCGGCGGCCCACCAGTTCCTGAACGCGCTCGATACCGATGAAATCGACCATGAAAGCTCTCCGGTGGCGGCCTTGAGGGCGGTCTGGACCGCTTGCCGCGTGCCCATGGTCGTTGGGCCCGCAACCAATAGAAAGCCAGAAACTTGCCCATAGTAAGCAGTCCGTTGCACACTATGACAGGACATATTGGCGTTTTGATCTTTCATGGCCGCTCGCAGGCCGCGCATGACATAAGTAAGACAGACCCGGAGTTCACCGTGGATGACACCGACCGCCAGCTCATCGGATTGCTGCGCAGCGACGCCCGTGCCTCGGTCGCCTCCCTCGCCAAGACTTTGGGGGTGGCGCGCGGCACGGTACAGAACCGCATGGCCCGGCTCGCCGCCAACGGCACGATCGTGGGCTACACCGTGCGTCTGAAGCCCGACGTCGAGGAGCAGCGCATGCGCGCCTTCATGACCGTCGCGGTGGAGGGCAACCAGGTCGATGCCGTGATCAAGGCGCTGCGCGGGGAACCGGCAGTCGCGGCGCTTTACAGCACCAACGGGCGTTGGGACATCGTCGCGGAGTTGCGGGCCGACACTCTGGAGGGATTCGATCGCGTGCTCGCCCGCATCCGCCTGATCGAGGGCATCTCGCAGACCGAGACGAGTCTGTTGCTGTCGACGTTCAAGTTCTGAAACGGCGCGGATGTTGCAAGGGACGGCGGGGCGATCTGCCGTAGCGCGCCTTCAGTACCAGTGATCGTCCAGTCCCTCCCAGATGTCGACCTTGCCTACGCCGGGATCCGGGCTAAAGCTGCCGAAGTACCCCGCGTGGAAGGCGAGCGGGGTCCCGGGGGCGCGCGTAATGCCCCGCACCTCCCCCACGATGATCAGATGGTCACCGCCCTCGTGTACCGCGTGGACCTGACAATCGAAGCGTCACAACGCTTCCTGCATGTGCGGAGGACCTCGCGGCGCGCCGCGCTGCGGGTCGGCGAATTTCTCATGCGTGCGCCGCGCAAAATGCAGCGCGAGCTCCAGCTGGTGATGGGACAGGACGTGCACCGCAAATTCCGCACCCGGGCGCAAGGCGGGGGCGGCGCTGCTGCCGTTCGCGAGACACCACAGGAGCAGCGCCGGCTCCAGCGACACGGAGGTGAAGGAGTTGGCGGTTACGCCCACGGGCTCACCATCCGGCCGCACCGCGGTCACGACCGTGACCCCGGTCGCGAACAGGCCGAACGCATCGCGCAGATCGCGCTGTGTGTAGGAGCTGCTCAAGGCGCGCAGCATCTTCTCACAGCCGCCGGCCGGACAGAAACATCGCAGCACTCAGAGCCGGGGGCGCACTGCGCGCCCCTTCAGAAATAAAAGCGGCTGAGCGTGTCAGCCACGCACACTGGCTTGTCACTGCCCTCAGCCTCCACGGTCACGCGGATCTTCACCTGCACCGCATCCCCGGCGACATCCTCAACGCTCACGATCTCGGCCCGGGCACGCGCCCGCGAGCCGGTGCGCAGCGCCGCCGGGAAACGCACCCGATCGCAGCCGTAGTTGAGCACGTGCTTCGTCCCCTCGACCCGCATGAGCTGCGGCAGGAAATAGTTGACCAGCGAGAGTGTGAGAAAGCCGTGAGCGATGGTGGCGCCGAAGGGCCCCTTGCTCGAGCGGGCGGCATCCACGTGGATCCAATGGTGATCGTCGGTGGCATCGGCAAACGCGACAACGCGCGCCTGGTCGATGAGCAGCCACTCGGTGGGACCGAAACTGCGGCCGACCGCGGCCTGATACTCGTGGGCCGAACGGCTCAGTGCAGTCATGAGGTCCTCCTTCCCTGGCGCGTCTTGCGCGACGCCTCGTGCAGGTACATCTCCAGCGTGAACCCCTGCTCGAAGCGATCGCCGCGGGCGACATCGCGCGCCTCGAGCCCATTCAGCGCCTCCTTGGCGAGTACCAGCGCACGGCGGCTCTTCGCGGCGATGAGTCCCGCGAACGCGCGTGCCTCCTTGAAGAGCTTCTTCGGCGGCACGAGCCGCTCGACCGCTCCCAGGCGATACGCCTCTGCGGCGGTGATACGCCCGCCGGTGAAGAACGCCGCACGCACCTTGTGCAGCGGGAACAGCTGCGAAAGCCCCATCGCGCCGCGGTCGATTTCCGGCATCACGAAATACGCATCCTCAGAGGCCAGCACGACGTCGCTCGCGCCGCAAATGCCGATGCCGCCACCGATGACGAAGGAGTGCACGGCGGTGACCACCGGCACCTCGCAGGCACGCAACGCGCGGAAGGCAAGGAAATTGTTACGGTTGAGCTCGACGATGCGCTCGGGGTTCTGCTGAACCTCCTTCATGTCCACCCCGGCGCAGAAGCCCCGGCCTTCACTGCGCACCAGCAGGCACCTGACTTCCGGTCTTGCCCCAACACTTGCGATGACCCGCGCCAGTTCGCTCCAGGCGTTGCTGTCGAGCGCATTGACCGGCGGGTAGTCGAGGATCAGCTCGCCGATGTGTTTGTGGACGTCGGTGCGGATGGCCATGTCTCTCCCTAAGGCCTCGCCAACAAGCCAAGCCAGTCGCGATCGCTCGCCGCATACACCACGAAGTACGGATTCAGGAGTGCCGCCTTCGCGTTGTACTCGAGCGGCCCGCCCTCCAGGCTCCTCACCGTGCCGCCCGCTCCTGCGACCACCGCGTGGGCGGCCGCCGTGTCCCACTCGCTCGTGGGCCCCAGGCGCGGGTACACATCCGCCGCCCCTTCCGCGACCATGCAGAACTTCAGCGAGCTGCCCACCGGCACGAACTCGTGCGGACCGACGCGCGACAGAAACGTATCGAGCGAGCTGCCGCGGTGCGAGCGGCTGCCCACAATGCGCACCGGGGAGGCGGTGCGAGCACTCACGTGGATCTCGCGGGGGGGCGCCCCGGATTCCTGGCGCCAGGCCCCGACCCCTGGCAAGCCGCGGTAGCTCGTGTCCGTCACCGGCACATGGACCACGCCGAGCGTCGGGGCGTGGCCCTCGATGAGCGCGATGTTCACGGTGAATTGACCGTTGCGGGAGATAAACTCCCTGGTACCGTCGAGCGGATCCACCAGCCAGTAGCGCCGCCATGCCGAGCGCTCGGCAAAAGGCGTGTCCGCGCCCTCCTCCGACAGCATGGGCACATCGGGCGTCAGAGCGTGCAGTGCGTCGCGAATCAGGCGGTGCGCGCGCAGATCAGCCGCGGTCAGCGGAGATTCATCGGCCTTGAGGGTAGCGGCGAGCTCCTGCGACGCGTAGACCTCGAGGATCTCCCGGCCCGCCTGGCGGGCGATGTCGGCAACACGCGTGAGCAGCTCCTGCGGGGCGCCGCTCATGCGGTGCCTGTCACCCTGATCGCCTCAAGGTGCGCCATGATCCGCTCGGCGGCGTCATCGGGGCTCAGGCTCGTCGTGTCGATGCGGATTTCCGGATTCTCGGGCTGCTCGTAGGGCGAATCGATGCCGGTGAAGTTCTTGAGCTCGCCCCGGCGCGCCTTCTGCTTCATGGCTTCGATGGAACGCTGGCGAAAAACCGAAAGCTCCATCTCGCTCATCGTGCCCTTCATACCAAGAAGAAGCCGATCGTTAGGCGAGGCTGGATCATAAACCCCGTCCTCATCGACAATAATCGTGCCACCGAGACCGCAGAACTCCAGCAGTGTGTGCCAGACACGCCCAT
>CATPBM010000058.1 GCA_955652625.1 uncultured Steroidobacteraceae bacterium | reverse complement strand
GCGCTCGCGTGCGGAACAATCGTGCTCCTCCAAAAGCACCATAATCGCCTCGCACAGCGCTCTCGTCCCCTCCCCGGTCGCCCCTGAGATCAGGAAGTGCGGCCCCCGATAGCGTAGCGCGCGCACGATGACGCGCGCGCGCTTTTCCCCCTCCGCCCTGGTGAGCAGATCGCGCTTGTTGAGCACGAGCCAGCGCGGCTTGGCCGCGAGTTCCTTGCTGAAGTTCTTGAGCTCCTGGACGATGGCGCGCGCGTCGCGCACCGGGTCGGCCTCCGGATCGAGCGGCGCGATGTCGACCAGGTGCAGGAGCAGCCGCGTGCGCTGCAGGTGCTTCAGGAAGCGGATCCCGAGGCCCGCGCCGTCCGCGGCCCCTTCGATGAGTCCGGGAATGTCTGCCATCACGAAGCTGCGATGCTGTCCCACGGCAACCACCCCCAGGTTCGGGTGCAGCGTCGTGAAGGGATAGTCCGCGACCTTGGGGCGCGCGGCGGAAACCGCGCGGATGAGGGTGGACTTGCCGGCATTGGGCAAGCCCAGAAGACCCACGTCGGCGATCACCTTGAGCTCGAATTCCAGCGCGCGCTTCTCTCCCGGGAGTCCCGGGCCGAACTGTCGCGGCGAGCGGTTGGTGCTGGACTTGAAGCGCTGGTTGCCCCAGCCGCCCTTGCCGCCACGCGCCACCAGCAGCTCCTCGCCGTCGCGCGTGAGATCCCCGAGCTGCTCCTGCGTGTCGGCGTCGCGCACCACGGTGCCGATCGGCACGGGCACGTACAGGTCCGCCCCGCCGCGTCCGGTGCAGTCGTTGGCGCCGCCGGGCTCCCCGTGGGCGGCCTTGAAAGTGCGCTCGATGCGAAAGTCCGCCAGCGTGTTGATGCCCGACGCCGCGCGCAGGTAGACACTCCCGCCGTGCCCGCCGTCGCCGCCGTCCGGGCCGCCAATAGGCACGAACTTCTCGCGCCGGAAGCTGGTGCTGCCGCGGCCACCGTTGCCAGCCTGCACCTTCGCTTTCGCCTCATCGACGAATTTCATGACGCGACTTTAGCGCATCGCAGCAGGCGCGTGCGCGCGCTTCCTTGACGCTCGCACCGACCCGTCCTAGAGTGAGGAAAGGTAGCGATATAGAGCAATCGATAATCGATTGGCGCCGCGCGCCCACCTGGACGCGAGTCTCCACACTCATCCGTCATCGGGGGATGCAGCAATGCGTTGGCGGGGCTATCGGAGCAACAGCTCTTACCGGAGAGGATTTGCCTGGCTGCTGAGCGGCGCCGTCGCGCTGAGTGGCGCGTGGCCGCAGGGCGTGGGTGCGCAGACCGCACTGCAGGAGATCGTCGTGACCGCCGAGCGTCGCAGCGAGAACGCGCAGGACGTGCCGGTCGCGCTCACGGCAATATCCGCCGCGGACCTCGAGAGCCGCGGGGTGCGCCAGGCGGGCGACATCACCGCGTCCGTGCCGAACATGCTGCTCAACTCGCCTTACGGCCCGGAGGCGCAGCCGACCTTCACGCTGCGCGGGGTCACGACCCAGGACTTCAGCGAGAACCAGAGCAGTCCGATCGCCATGTACGTGGACGAGGTCTACAAGAGCGTCGGCGCCGTTCAGGCGTTGCAGACCTATGACCTTGATAGGGTCGAGGTGCTGCGCGGACCACAGGGCACGCTGTACGGCAAGAATGCGACCGGTGGGGCGATCAGCTTCTATTCCAGGAATCCGAACCTGGCCGCGTACGACGGCTACGTTTCCGCCGGCGCCGGCAATTACAGCGCCTACTCGCTGCGCGCCGCGGTCGGCGGTCCGATTGTCGATAACGAGCTTGGCTGGCGCTTCGCTTTGCTGTACGAGAAGCGCGACGGCTGGGTGCACAGCGTCGTGCCCGGCGTTGAGCCCTTGAACGGCGTCGATGCGCTCGCGGCCCGCTTCACGCTCATGGCCAAGCCCAGTGACAGCCTGACGGCTACCCTCAAGCTATCCGCCAGCCGCTCCGGCGGCACGCCCTATGGCGCGCACGCGATCAACAACGACCCGACGGTGACGCGCACGAATGACCCGACGGCGTCGCTCTTTACCGGCAACATCGGCTGGTTCGACAACGGTGCCAAGTACGCGGTCCACAAGGACATACGCAATGACAGCATCTCACTCAAGCTCGACTGGCAGGTGAGTTCGCACGTAACGCTCACCTCGGTCACCGGTTTCGACTACGGGCGCTGGTACGAGAAGAGCGACGACGGCGGACTGCCCATCTTCATCCGCCTCGATGATCCGAACACCTACTTCTCGAGTGTCAACGCGTTCTCGCAGGAGATCCGGCTCGCCTCACACGATACCGGTGCGTTTGGCTGGCTTGCAGGCCTCTACTATGGCCGTGAGAGTACTCATGCGACGGTACAGTTTCACTTCTTCGACGGTTACCCGGGTGCGTGGGGCCCGCAGATCCCGCCGACCGCCCCGAGCATCCCGCTGCCGCTGTATGGATTTGACGAGTACAACAACTTCGATCAGATCAAGGACAGCAGGGCCGTGTTCCTGAACACAACGTTCACGGTGGCGCCAGCCGTCACGGTGCGCGCCGGGATCCGCTACACCAAGGACAAGGTGACCATCGACCACTTCTACGCGCTCGAGGGAGGCCTTCCCAATCCGGGGTCGGTCAATGCGGGTACGGATCCCAACATCGATGCGAGCACCTGGTGGACGCAGACCATCGGTGCGCAGCCCGCGACCCGCAGCTACTTCCAGACGGGGCTCGCGCCGCAGGGACAAGGGGTGGTACCCGGATTCGGCAAGGACACCAACAACGTCAGCGGCAGGGTCGGCATCGACTGGAAGCCGGGCGAGGGCCTGCTCGCCTACGCGAGCATCAGTCAGGGCTACCGGGGCGTGGCCTTCAACGGCCAGGCCTATAACGATCCGACCGAGCTCACTTTCGCAGGCCCGGAGAAGCTGACCTCGTACGAGATCGGGCTCAAGACAGAGTTTTGGGACCGCCGCGCGGTCTTCAACGCCGCGCTCTTCCACTACGATTACAAGAACCAGCAGTTTCTCGATGCGTTCACGCTGCCGGGCGGCCTGGGTT
>CATPBM010000057.1 GCA_955652625.1 uncultured Steroidobacteraceae bacterium | reverse complement strand
GTCGTCGTAGTGGTCGGCGTCGTGGTCGTCGTGCCACCGGTCGTCGTCGTGGTGCTGGTCGCGGTTGAGGCGGCCACCGCCGCGCCGACATTGCCGATCGGAACTTTGAGCGAACCTGCAATGCCGATGCCCTTCTCGGGATTCAGCAGCTCCAGTCGCAGCTGGTGCGTCGTGCCCTGGGTGTCGACGTAGTCGGCCTCGGCGTTGTACTGCGCTCCGGCGGTTTGCGCCGAGCTCGTCAGCGCCGCGGTCGGATCCACCGGTATGATCCGCACCTGCGAATAGGTACCCGCGGCGAGCCTCAGTCCCGTGACGACGCTGCCGAGGCTGCTGCCGTTTTGCACCGCCAGGTCGACGGTCGTCGGGGTCGAGAGCGGAAACTTCACCCACCCGCTGTCATCGGGGCCGGCGGTGGCGCTCGTGTGGAACCACACTTCCTGGGTGGTGAGCCACACGTGCGAGTATTGCGCGGGGGTGTTGCCGGTCAGCGACACATCAGTGCGCGAGGAGCAGCCAGCGAGCGCGCAGATGAGGCCTCCGATCGAGGCGGAGAGCGCGGCAGGTAAGCGGTTAGCCATGCAAATCCCGGTGCGGGGGGAGCAAGGATGATGCCCCGGGCGCCGCGGTGCTGCAACGCGTGTCAGGCATGAGAAGTATGTCGAATTGTGGCCACGTGCGCGGCGTCGCATATTCACGGCCGCCGCGCCGATTGGACGCGTAGTGGCAAAGCCTGTACAGTTCACGCCGTCAAACGCCCAGTTAGTGCACGGTCAGCACGCGTTTGGCATTACCCTAAACTCCACGCCTCGCGTCTGACCGCCGCAGCCGTACACGCTGTCGGGCGAGCTCAGCAACAGAGGCTTCCTTCATATGTCATTTGCAGATCTCGGGCTCGCGCCCGAGCTGTCGCGTGCCGTGGCCGAAAAGGGCTACGCCACCCCGACCCCCATTCAGCTTGCCGCCATTCCCGCGGTGCTCGCCGGCGCGCAGACCGGCACCGGCAAGACCGCGGCCTTCGTGCTGCCGATCCTGCAGCGGCTCGGCGTAGCGAGCGGGCGCACACCACGCGCGCTCGTGCTGACACCGACGCGTGAACTCGCAGCGCAGGTCGCCGAGAGTGCCCGCGACTACGGTCGCTACACACAGCAGCGCACGCTGGTGATCTTCGGCGGCGTCAGCGAGAAGCCGCAGATCGAGGCGCTGCGCAGCGGATGCGACCTCCTGGTCGCAACGCCCGGGCGGCTGCTCGACCTTGCGCAGCAGCGCGTGCTCGACTTGAGCCAGGTGCGCACCCTGGTGCTGGACGAGGCCGATCGCATGCTCGACATGGGGTTCATCCACGCCATCAAGCAGATTCTGAAGCTCCTGCCGCGTGAGCGGCAGAATCTCATGTTCTCCGCCACCTACTCCGAGGACATCCGCGCGCTGGCCGGCCGTCTGCTGCGCGATCCCGTGGCCATCGAGGTGGCCGTACGCAATGCCCCGGCCGAGCGTATCGAGCAGCAGTTGTACCGTGTGCCGAAGGAGCACAAGCGCCATCTGCTCGCACACCTGATCGACAGCGGCAACTGGCACCAGGTGCTGGTATTTACCCGTACCAAGCACGGCGCCAACCGCCTCACGCAGCAGCTCGAAGGCGCCGGCATCCGCGCCGTCGCGATTCACGGCAATAAGAGCCAGGGTGCACGCGTGCGCGCACTCACAGATTTCAAGGAGAACCGCGTGACCGCGCTGGTCGCCACCGACGTGGCGTCCCGCGGGCTCGACATCCGCGAACTTCCGCACGTGGTCAACTACGAGTTGCCCAACGTCCCGGAGGACTACGTGCATCGCATCGGCCGCACCGCGCGCGCAGGCGGCTCGGGCTCCGCGGTATCGCTCGTGTCACCGGATGAAGCGCCGCTGCTGCGTGACATCGAGAGGGTTCTCGGGCGCACGCTGCCAGTTGCGAAGCTGCCGGCTTATACGGTCAGCACGGCCGCCGCCGTGGCGCCCACCGCTGCGCCCGTGGCCCATCGCCCACATCCGGCGAGCGCGCACCGCGGCGACGCGCGTCATGCGCACCCGGGAGCACGCCACGGCGCCCGGCGGCCGCAGTCGCGTGGCCCAGGCCAGGCACGCTCGGCGTCCTTCCCGCGCACGCGCCGCGGGGTGTAGCCTCGTGGCATGAAGCTGGCGCAATTCCTCGGCGGGGCAATGCTGATTGCCTGGGCCGTGTGCGTGCAGGCGCACGCGCACCTCGAGGAAGCGGTTCCGGCGGACCACAGCGTCACGAGCACATCGCCCGCGGCGCTCGTGCTGCGCTTCTCGGAGCCCGCGCGGCTCAGCGCACTGTGGATCGCCAGGGACGGCGGGACGCAGCGCAAGCTGCCAACCCCCGAGGAGTCGCAGGCCAGGATCGTGGTGACCCTGCCGGCGCTTGACCCCGGCCACTATGTCGTCAGCTGGCGCGCGCTCGGGGGCGACGGTCACGTGGTTCCCGGGCAGATTGATTTCACCCTGACCCGATGATCGACTGCGCGTGGCTCGTGCTGCGGGCCGCGGGCTTCGTGCTGCTGCTTCAGTCTGCGGGGGCAGGGTTGTTCCTGGCTGCATTCGGATCGCGGCTCACCCTGTCCGCTCTGGCCATCCGCCGCGTGGGTGCGCGCGCCGGGGCGGCCGCACTCGCGGTGCTGGTGGCGCAATATCTCTTCGAGTCGGTACACATGGCGGGGGAGTGGTCGGGCATTTCCGACCCCGCCGTGCTGCGCCTGGCGAGCGCCTCCTCGGCGGGCCACGCACTCTTGTTGAGGATGGCGGCACTCGCATGCGTGACGCTCGGGCTCGCGAGGCAGGGCGCGGCGTGGCGCTTGCTTGCGCTCGCGGGGGTCCTCGCCGCGCTCGGCTCGTTTCTGCTGACCGGCCATACCTCGGTGAGCGCCGAGCGCGCGATCCTGGCGCCACTCCTGTTCGTGCACCTGGCGCTGGTTGCGTTCTGGTTCGGCTCGCTCTGGCCGCTGCGCCAGCTCGCCACCCTCGAGCCGCGCGCGCAGGCCGCTCGCACGATCGCCGCGTTCTCCGCGGCGGCGATGTGGCTCGTGCCGGCAATCCCGCTGGCCGGCGCCGCCATGGCCGCGCTGCTGCTGCCGCGTTTCGCGGCCCTGTGGGAGCCTTATGGCCGCCTGCTCGGCATCAAGCTCGCGCTGTTCGCAGTGCTCATGGTTCTCGCGGTGCTCAACAAGCGCCGTTTTGCGCCGGCGCTGGCGCGCGGCGAGCCCGGGGCGTTGCCGCGCTTCAAGCGCTCGGTGGCGATGGAGTACGCGCTCATTTGCGCCACGCTTGCGGTCAGTGCGGCACTCACCGGGCTCTATTCACCAGCGGGGAAGGAGGGCGCCGCGCGCGTGTCTGCCTCGCAAATCACCGCGCGCGCATGATGGCGCGGCGCACGTCGGCCAGCGGCGCGCCGTCATTGAGACGCACCCACGTACCTTGCGGTTCGACACCCAGCTGGCGCCATAGCGCCATGAGGTCGGGGGCGATGGGCGCGTCTTTCATTTTTGCGTACAGGTCTTCGAGTGTCGTGGTGCCGACGGCGGCATCTGCGGTGCGGAGCACCCGTTCGATGGGCCAGTCGGCGGAGAGTCCGCCGCTGGCGCGCAGCACGGCGCGCAGCGCGTCTTGCAGGCCGATGCGGTTATGCGTGGCGCGGCGGATGTCGACATCGGCCATCAGGCAGAACATCGCGCCGCCCCAGTAGGTGCGGCCCCAGGTATGCGTGTAGTCAAGCCCGCGATCGTCGGCTTGCGGCATGCCGCGCGGCATGGAGCGGATTTCCTCCGCCCAGACGTCCGTCTCCGTGCGGTTGCCCGCCTGTACACGGGCCACTCCCTCGACGTACGTGGCGAGCCCCTCGGATAGCCAGGCGTGCGCTTCTCCGGTGTCGGGAAGGGCGAGGTGAGTCATTTCATGCACCAGCACCCAGTCCGATTCCAGTTGCGCCGCCGTCACCTCGCGGCCGACTCGCACCCGAATGAGGCCATCGGGATGGGCGAAGGTCTGACCACCCTGCACGCCAGCGCCGCTCTGCGCCATCACCCGCACCGTGAGCCTCGGGTTTGGAAAGCGCGCGTAGTAGCGCGTCACGATGTCGCCCGAGCGGCGCACCCAGGAGAGGATCGGCTCGCCGCCGCCCTGATAGGCCGCGGCGTCGAAGTCGACGTGTATTGCCGCGCCGCTGACGGTGAGGTCCGCGGCGCGTGCCTGCGGCAGGATGCCCGCGGCGCACGCCGCGCCGAATGCAACCCACGCGGCACGCCCCGCAGCGCCAGCGAGCACAGCGGTAAGTCGGTGGCGCGGCATGCGCGGCCTAGGGGCGAGCCGTTTGACCATACAACACGCGCTTCGCTTCTTCCGTCATCGTGGTCTGTGTGTTGATGGTGGCGGCCTTCTCGTACGCGCGCAGGGTCGCTGGGCGGTCGTGGATGGCCTGAAACCAGCGCTTCAGGTGCGGGAAATCCTCGAGGCTCTGCCTCTGGGCCTCGTAGGGCACGATCCAGGGGTACGCGGCGATGTCGGCGATGGAGTAGTCACCGGCGAGGAAAGCACGCTCGGCGAGGCGCTTGTTGAGCACCCCGTACAGGCGGTTGGTTTCCTTCACGTAGCGCTCGATGGCGTAGGGGATCCTTTCCGGAGCGAAACGCACGAAGTGGTGATTCTGGCCTGCCATAGGACCTAAGCCCGCCACCTGCCAGAACAGCCACTGCGTCACCTCGACGCGCACGCGCACATCACGCGGCAGCAGCCGGCCGCTCTTCTCGGCGAGATACAGCAGGATCGCGCCGGACTCGAACACCGACAGCGGCGCGCCGCCCCCCGCAGGCGTGGGATCGACGATGGCGGGAATGCGGTTGTTGGGAGAGATGGCCAGGAACTTGGGGTCGAACTGTGCGCCGGTGCCGATGTTCACCGGCACGATCCGGTAGGCCAGCCCGGTTTCCTCCAGGAACATCGTGATCTTGTGCCCGTTCGGCGTGGTCCAGTAATAAAGGTCAATCATGAGTCCACCTCCGGCAGTCCGACGGCTTACCCTGACACGCGACCGGCGCGGCCGCGAGACCCTTCCGAGCCGGGGGAGCGTCCGCCTTTTGATAGGCTACCAGCCACCATGAGTCCCGATCGCTCCGAGGTAATCGCTCGCCTTGCGCAGGAAGGTTACATGCTGCTGCGCCCGGACGCGGCGCGCGTCGTGCTGGAGCTTGACCTGGTGGAACTGGACGCTTTGCGTGATGCCTGGGAACGTCTGCCGCGCGATGCGTATCTGCGCGATGGCGGCAGCTATCGCGCGCGCCGCCACGGCTGCTTCGTGCACACGCCCTCCGCCGGGGTCATCGAGGCGGTGGCGCACCGGGCGCACTGGCAGCCCACTACCTACAACGCGCTGCACGGCGGACTCTCCCGCTGGTTCGAGCCCCTCGAGGCGCCGCTCGCGGCCTCATCCGCCTGGCGGCAGCTCATCATCTCCATCGGCGCGCTGTTCGCACAGCTGCATCCCGTGCCCCGTTGGTTCATCGAGGCGCATCAGTTTCGCATCGATACCGCCGGGGGTATCGGCCGTCCGACTCCGGAGGGTGCGCATCGGGACGGCGTGGATTTCGTAGCTGTCATCCTGGTAAACCGCCGTCGCGTGCGCGGCGGCGAGACGCGGGTGTTCGACGCCCGGGGGACCTCCGGTGTGCGCTTCACCATGGAGGAGCCCTGGACGATGCTGCTCATGGATGATGCGCGCGTGATCCACGAAACCACCCCCATCCAGGCACACGGCGGCGAAGGCGTGCGCGACACGCTGGTTCTTACCTACCGTGCGCGGGGATTTCAGGAGCCGGACGAGCCGGCGTAGCGCCTAAGGCTCATCCTTCGAGGAACGCCCGTCGATCCAGGTCTCGCTCACGTTGAGCGCATCGTCCGCCAGCACGAGGTTCGCGCGATAGCCGGGCGCGATGCGCCCGACGTCGTCACCGAGCCCGAGGAACTCGGCCGGCACCTGGCTTGCCATGCGCACGGCCTCGGGCAACGGCACCCCGAGCATGGACACGGCGTTGCGCACGCAGCTCGCCATGTCGATGTTGGAGCCGGCGAGACGGCCGTCCTCATCGAGGCACAGGTAGCCGCTGACACGGATCCGGCGTCCCTGCAGCTTGAAGGAGCCATTGTCGGTGCCGACGCTCGGCATGGCGTCGGTGACCAGCATGAAGCGATCGTGCGGCTTGCACTTGAGCGCGATGCGCAGCACCACCGGATCGGTGTGTGCGCCGTCGACGATGATGCCGCACCAGCTCGAGGGGTCATCGAGGGCGGCGCCCACCACGCCCGGTTCGCGCCCCGTGAGCTGCGACATGGCGTTGAAGAGGTGAGTGAAGCCGGTGAGGCCGTGCTCGATCGCGGCGCGCATTTCGGCATACGTCGCGTTGGTATGACCGGCCGACACCACCACGCCCGCCGCCACCAGGCGCTCGATTATCTGCGGCGTCGTCATCTCCGGGGCGAGCGTGACGAGCGTGCGCCCGCCGCGCAGCGAAGTGAGCAGTCCCAGCGCGCTCGGGTCGAGCTCGCGCAGCTTGGCCGGATCATGCACGCCCTTGCGCGCGACGTTGAGGAACGGGCCTTCGATGTGAATGCCGAGCACGCCCGGCACGCCTGCCTCGAGCGCACCGCGCACCGCGGCGATGGCGCGCGCCACGACGTCGAGGTCGGCGCTGATGAGGGTGGGCAGAAAACCTGTCGTGCCGAAGCGGCGATGCGCGCGGCCGATGGCGCCAATGGACTCAACGCTCGGGGCGTCGTTGAAGAGCACGCCGCCGCCGCCGTTCACCTGCGAGTCGATGAATCCCGGCAGCAGCATCTGGCCGCCAAGATCGTAGCGCGCCGCGCCCCGGCAGCGCCGGTCGGCGGAGCCAACGACGTCCACGATACGTCCCTGATCGATGAGCACGCACCGGCCGTGTGCGAAGCCGTCCGCGAGCAGCACCCGGCCGTTGACCAGCGCGAGTGTCATCAGAGTGTCTCGGTCACCTTGTTGAGGTGCGGCGGCCGATCCGGATCACGGCCGCGGGCGAGGGCCAGCGAATTCGCCAGCCGATAGAAGCTCTGCGCGAACAGCATGGGCTGGATCACCGGGTGAGCTATTTCCGTCGGCAAAACGCGCGCCTGCGTCGCGCTGGTGCCCGCCGCCAGCACCGCCGCGCCCTGCGCAACCAGATCGGCGATGAGTTCCTCGATGCCCGCGCGGGTCTCGTCGTTCTGCGTGAACACGAGCAGCGGAAAGCCCGCCTGCACCAGCGCCATCGGCCCATGCCGCAGCTCAGCGGCGCTCAGGGCTTCGGCGTGCAGGCCGCAGGTCTCTTTGAACTTGAGCGCCGCTTCCTGGGCGATCGCCAGCCCCGGGCCACGTCCGATCACGTACAGGTTGTTGACCGGCGCGAGCAACGTCAACGCCGCGCTCCAGTCGAGCTGCCAGGCCC
>CATPBM010000056.1 GCA_955652625.1 uncultured Steroidobacteraceae bacterium | reverse complement strand
GCGCCGTGGGGGCGGCCTAGCGAAGGCCGTAAGCCGCCGCCACGAGCGCGCCGACCTGCATACCCATGCGGTTCCCCACCTCTGTCGAGTTGCGGTGGTGCACGCCGGCCCAGACGCGAGCCAGGGACACCTCTCTGACCCGCGGTCGCTCGACGACGGCGGACTTCCCGCGTCGGCCTTGCGCCGCGCGTTAGCGGCCGGTAACAGTGACCGAGGGGTCGAGCAAGCGCAGCGCCTGCCCCGCGTCCGTCGCACCGGTGGTCTTGATATCTTCCTGTTTCCACACGCGACCAAAGGCCCCGCACTCGTGCGGACTCGGAGGAATTCGCGTGGCGGTCACCTGTACGCATCCCACCGGCGGCGACTCGGCGTCCGCAGCAGCCTTCGCCGCGCTGGGCGCGGACGGGGAACTCGCGCAGCCCGCGAGGCAGAGAGTGAAGCATACGCCGATCAGGACCTTGTTAAACATGCCAGCCACCTCGACTTCATCGTAAGCCCGCAAGCTCAGCCGGTGCAAGTGCACACGCCAACGCGGAACGCGCCGCGTGCAGCTCACGCGGCAGCGCGAGCGGCCAGGCCGCGATGCGGCGCTCGCGCACGGCTGAGCACGCTGTGCCGGTCGGGGGCGCGCTGCCGATCATGATGCCGAGGGGGGCGAGCACGAGCGGGTCCAGTCCTGCGCCTTTGCGCCCGGGTTGTGCCAGCCGCACGGACCCTTGAGCAGCTGCTCCGCGTGCGGCGGCCCCCAGCTGCCCGGCAGGTACTCGAGCGGTGGTGTGCTCGCGTTGAGCACCGGATCCACGATCGCCCAGGCGGCCTCCACCTCATCCTCGCGCGCAAAGTGCGACGTGTCGCCGATCAGCGCTGCACTGATGAGAACCTCATAGGCATCCGTGTCATCACACTGCTGCTGCGCGACGAACAGCTCCACCGGTCGCCCGGTCATGACGGGCCCGGGTTTCTTGGTGTGGGCGCCGAGCGCGATCGCGACGTCGGGGCCCACGCGGAAGCGCACGTGATCGGGCTGCTCGGGACCCAGGTCGCCAAACACCTTGACCGGCGGCGGCCTCAGGTCCACGACCACTTCCGTGGCCGTGACCGGCAGGCACTTACCGGCGCGCAGATAAAACGGCACGCCGCTCCAGCGCCAGGAGTCGACGCCTAAGGCGAGCGCGGCGTAGGTCTCCACCTGCGAGTCGGCAGCCACGCCCTGCTCCTTGCGATAGCCCGTGAACTGCCCACGCACCAGCTGCGCCGGAGTCAGGGGGCGCACGGCCTTCAACACCTTTACCTTCTCATCGCGCAGCGACTCGCCCTCGGCGCTCACCGGCGGCTCCATGGTGAGCAGCGCCACGATCTGCAGCAGGTGGTTCTGGATCACGTCGCGCAGCGCGCCGGTCTCCTCGTAGAAGCGGCCGCGCCCGGCGACACCGATGGTCTCGGCCATGGTGACCTGTACGCTGGCGACGAAGTTGCGGTTCCACACCGGCTCGAGAAACGAGTTGGCGAAGCGGAAGAACAGCAGGTTCTGCACGGCCTCCTTGCCGAGATAGTGATCGATGCGAAAGATGCTCGATTCGGGAAAACGCTCGTGCAGCGTCTGATTCAACTGCCGTGCGGAAGCCAGATCGTGTCCGAAGGGCTTCTCGACGATCACGCGGGCGCCTCGCCCACAGCTCGAGGCGCTCAGGTGCTCGATGACCACCGGGAACATGCTCGCGGGGACGGCCAGGTAGTGCAGCGGGCGTTGCGCGTCAGCCAGCGCCTTGCGCAGCGCATCGAAGGTGCTGCGCTTGTTGTAGTCCCCATCCACGTAGCGCAGCAGCGCCGCAAAGCGCGTCACCACCGCCTCCTCGGCCGAGGGCACGAATGCCCTGAGGCTCTCGCGCACGCGCGCAATGAGCCATTTGACATCGCACCCCTGGCGCGCGACGCCGATCACCGGGACGGTGAGCACGCCGCGGCGCACGAGGTGATACAGCGCCGGGAAGATCTTGCGATAGCACAGGTCTCCGGTCGCTCCAAACAGCACGATGGCATCGCAGTCACGACGTTCCATGCAATCCTCCTTGTGCCGGATGCCCGCGCCGCGGCCGTGTCACGGGGCCTTCTCCACGTGGCCGCCGAAGCCTAAGCGCATCGCCGAGAGCAGCTTGTTGGCGAGCTCCGCGCGGCCGCGCGATTCAAAGCGCGAGTACAGCGCCGCGCTCAGCACGTGGGCAGGCACGCCGACCTCGATCGCCGCCTCCACCGTCCAGCGCCCTTCGCCGGAATCGGCTACCCGGCCCCCGAACCCGGCGAGCTTGCCGTCCTTGGCGAGGGCCTCTGCGGTCAGATCCAGCAGGCGCGAGGAGATGATGCTGCCGTGGCGCCAGACCTCGGTGATGGCGCCGATGTCGAGCTGGTACTGGAAAAAGCGCGGCTCCGACAGCGGCGCGGTTTCCGCATCCGCGGCCGTGCTCGTGAGGCCGGCGTCCGCATGCGCGAGCAGATTGAGCCCTTCCGCGTAGGCTGCCATCAGCCCGTACTCGATGCCGTTGTGGACCATTTTCACGAAATGCCCCGCACCGGAGGGCCCACAGTGCAGATACCCCATGCTGGCTGCCGCCGGGCTTGCGGCCTTGCCGGAGGCGCCGCTGGCGGCCGCGGGGTCCGTCGGCATCCTGCCCCCGGGCGCCAGTGTTGCGAGCAGCGGCTCCACCAGCGCGACGGCGGTGGCATCGCCGCCGATCATCAGGCAGTAACCCTGCTCGAATCCCAGCACTCCGCCGCTCGTGCCGACGTCGAGGTAGCGAATGCCCGCCGCCAGGAGCTGCTCGGCGCGGCGAATGTCGTCGCGGTAGTTGGAATTGCCGCCGTCGATGAGCACATCGCCGCGGGCGAGCAGCGGGCGCAGCTGCCCGATCACCGAGTCGACGATCGCGGCCGGCACCATGATCCACACGGCGCGCGGGGCGGGGAGCTGGCGCACCAGATCCTCGATCGAGCCCGCGGCCTGCGCCCCGAAGCCCGCGACCGCCTGCACGGCATCCCGGGAGCGATCGTATGCCACGCACTCGTGACCGCCCTTCAGCAGGCGCCGCACCATGTTGGCGCCCATGCGCCCGAGTCCGATCATCCCTATGCGCATTGTTGCTGCCTTTCGTCCTCGCCTTGAGCCGGTGCTAGTTGGGCACGCGCCGGATCTGGGCTCCGAGCTGCGCGAGCTTCTCTTCGATGGCCTCGTAGCCGCGATCGATATGGTAGATGCGTCCGACGTCGGTGCGTCCCTCGGCCACCAGGCCCGCGAGCACCAGGCTCGCCGAGGCACGCAGGTCCGTCGCCATCACCGGCGCGGCGGTCAGCTTCTGCACGCCGTGGATGATGGCGGTGTTGCCCTCGAGGCGGATCTCCGCGCCGAGACGCCGCATCTCCAGCATGTGCATGAAGCGGTTCTCGAAGATTGTCTCGGTGATGGTGCCGACGCCGGCAGCGACGGTGTTGAGGGCTGCGAACTGCGCCTGCATGTCAGTCGGAAAAGCCGGGTATGGCGCCGTGCGCACGTCGACCGACTTCAGCGCCCGCCCGCGCATGTCCACCTCGATCCAGTTCTCGCCGACCCCGACCTTGGCGCCCGCCTCCCGCAGTTTGGCGAGCACCGCGTCCAGGTGATCCGGCCGGGTGTTCTTGACGCGCACGTGCCCGCCGCTGATCGCGCCCGCGACCAGGTAGGTGCCGCTCTCGATGCGATCGGGGAGCACCTCATAGGTCGTACCGCGCAGCCGTGCGACGCCGGTGATGAGGATCTTGTCGGTGCCCGCGCCCTGGATCTTCGCGCCCATCGCGATCAGGAAGTTGGCGAGGTCGAGCACCTCGGGCTCGCGCGCGGCATTCTCGATGAGCGTTTCACCCTCGGCGAGCGTGGCCGCCATCATCAGATTCTCCGTGCCGGTGACGGTCACGGTGTCGAGCACGAGCCGCGCCCCCTTCAGGCGCGGCTCGTGCT
>CATPBM010000055.1 GCA_955652625.1 uncultured Steroidobacteraceae bacterium | reverse complement strand
CTGCGCTCGCGGCTGACGAGGCTCACCCCGTCGGCACGCAGCAGCTCGATGCTGCTGCCGGCTCCGAGATCCAGCGCCCGGTAGAAGCGGCGCATGTAGCCGACGTCGACCGAGGCGCCCGCGATACCGCGAAAGCCGGCTCCCGCAAGCCGGCGGCTCAGGACGAAGGTGGGTTCCCCGGTCACGCGGCTGATGAAGGGCTCGCTCACGAACAGCCCGAGGTTCGGCTGCTCCTTTTGCGCGGTGAAGTAGGAGCGGTCGCTGAGATCGGCATTTGCCAGCCCAGCCGGTGCCGAGCTCAGGTGCAAGCCCCGCCCGGGATCGAACAGGAAGAGGTTGCGCACCTGGGGCACCCCGCTCATGTGCCGCCGCAGCAGGTCCGGCACGTCGGCCGCTGAGCCCGACGCCCCGGGCAGGCCCGGATCGAGCAGCGCCGCCTGCTGCAGAATGAGATCCGTCGCCTGCAGCGCCCGCGCCGCCTGCTCCGCCAGCGCCCCGGCCACGTTATCGTGCTGCTGCTCGGCCAGGGCGAGAGTGGCGCTGCGATCCTGCAAGTTATCGAACAGGGTCGAGAGGCCCACCGCCGCGCACACTGCAGCCACGATGAGCACCAGACGCACGCGCAGCGCGCGGCCGCGCTGGCGTCGCACCGCCCCTGGCGCTCCTATGAGAGTGCCGGAGTTGCCCGCAGGCCCAGTGCTGCCCATAAATCGCCGCGGGTGAAGGGTTTGGCGAGGATATGCGTCACTCCGAGTCTGATCGCCATGGCATTATTCGCCCTGTCCCCGGGGAAGAACCGGCCGGAAGCGAGCACGATCGCGGTGCCCGGGTAGCTGCGCCGCCAGGACGTAAGAATCGAATGAGTCTGCTGCTGACACCCCACGTCGACCAGTATCGCATCGATGTCTGCCCGAGTGACCCCGGGGGCGTGCGGCCAGAGGGCCTCGGCACCGCCGGCTTCGAGCCATTCTCGGATCAGCTCACGGTAAAGCCTATCACGCTCGATGACGAGCACGCGCTTCATGGCAGCTCCGGACCATGAGCAGCACCCCGGCTCCGCATGTGCTGGTCGTGGACGATGACCCCAACGTACGGCAGCTTGTGGATGGCTACCTGGGACAGAACGAGTTTCGCGTCTCCGCGTGCGCGAGCGGCGCGGAGCTGATGCACGCCTTCGGCACTCAGGTCGTGGATCTGGTGCTGCTCGATCTGCGGCTGCGCGGCGAGGACGGCATGCAGCTGCTGCGGCAACTGCGCGCCGAATCCCAGATCCCCGTGATCATCCTCACGGGCCGCACTGAGGAGGCCGACCGCGTGATGGGGCTGGAGCTCGGCGCCGACGACTATCTCACCAAGCCCTTCAGCCCCCGCGAGCTCCTGGCGCGCATCCGCACGGTACTGCGCCGCGCGCATGCCGGGCAGGAGGCCCACGGCGCCCCCGTCTGCCGTGCTTACCGGATCCCAGGATGGGAGCTCAACCTGCGAACCCGCAAGCTGACCGCGCACGGAGGCACGGAGCTCGCGCTCAGCAACGGCGAGTTCAACCTGCTGGCCGCACTTCTCGCCAACCCCAGCCGCGTCATGAGCCGCGATCAGCTCATCGAAATGAGCCGCCGCTACGACAATGAGGTGTACGACCGCGCGATCGACGTGCAGATCCTCAGGCTGCGCCGCAAGATCGAGCGCAATCCCGCCGAGCCCGAGATCATCGTGACCGAACGCGGCGTGGGCTATCGCGTCGTGGTGCCCGTCGAACCGGTGTACTGAGCCTGCACCCAACATTCTGAAAAGCTGCCCCCAGACGGCGACGCCACCGCGCGGCCGTGCCGCGCGCTGCTACTCTCCGCCACCCAGGTCGCAGCGCGCTTGCGGGCCGTATTTCACCTGTAACACGCGCAGCGCTCCCCGTAACCGTGGTGACAACGGGCTGCGCTAGGATCCCGAACCAAGTATGTGGATCGTAAGGCTGGCGCTCAGGCGCCCGTACACCTTCATCGTCCTCGCGATCGTGATCATGCTGTTGGGCGCGTTCGCGATCTCGCGCACCCCGACGGATATCTTTCCGAACATCAAAATCCCGGTCGTCGCCACCATCTGGAAGTACAACCGGCTGTCGCCCGAGGAGATGGCGCTGCGCCTGGTGCTGCAGAGCGAACGCACCGCGCAGACGATCGTCAACGACGTCGAGCACACCGAGTCGCAGAACCTGAGCGGCACGTCGGTGGTGAAGTATTTCTTCCAGCCGAACGTCAATGAGGAGCTGTCCTTCGCGCAGATCACCGCCGTGTCGCAGACCCAGTTGCGCTCCGCGCCGCCCGGCACCACCCCGCCCTTCATCCTCGCCTACAACGCTTCCTCGGTGCCGATCCTGCAGCTGGCGCTCTCCAGCCACATTCTCTCGGAGGCACAGCTCTTCGACCTCGGCAACAGCATCATCCGTACAGGACTTGCGACCGTGCAGGGCGCCTCCATGCCCTACCCCTACGGGGGGCTGCAGCGCCAGGTGCAGGTCGATCTTGATCCGGATGCCTTGCGGGCCCAGGGCCTCTCGGGCAACGACGTGGCCAGCGCTTTCAGTGCCCAGAACTCGATCCTGCCTGCGGGCACGCAGAAGATCGGCGACCGCGAATACTTCGTCACCGTGAATGCCAACCCGAAGACGATCGCGGAACTCAACGATCTGCCGATCACCACGCGCAACGGCAGCCTGATCTACGTGCACGACGTGGCGCACGTGCGCGACGGCTACCCGCCGCAGACCAACATCGTGCGCCGCGACGGGCAGCGCGGCGTGCTGATGAGCGTGCTCAAGACCGGCAGCGCCTCGACTCTCGACATCATCAAGACCATCAAGCAGCGCCTGCCGCGCATCCGCGCCCAGTTGCCGGAAGGCTTCAACGTCGACCTCGTCGGGGATCAGTCGCTGTTCGTGCG
>CATPBM010000054.1 GCA_955652625.1 uncultured Steroidobacteraceae bacterium | reverse complement strand
GTGTGAGGATAGAGGAACAGCGCCAACGCCGAGCCCAGCGCGAGGGTCGCATAGGCGCCATAGGCGCCGGTGGAATGTGGTACGGGAGTTGCCAGCAGCAGCTTGTCTGCCGGCACGGCGGCAAAGATCTTGCCGAAGCCGCCGAGCTGTATGGGAATGACAATGACCGCGACGAACGCGGTGAGGTAGATCAGGATGTCCTTCACGATGGCGATCGAGGCTGGCGCGCGCAGGCCGCTCGAGTAGGTGAATGCCGCGAGTACCGCGAAAGCGATCAGCAGCGGCAGATCCGCTGCGAGCCCGGTTCCGGAAATCCCCATGGCCCCGATCACAACCTGGATGCCGACCAGCTGCAGGGCGATATAGGGCATGGTCGCGACGATGCCGGTCACGGTGATGGCGAGCGCGAGCCAGCGATTGCCGAAGCGGCCGCGCACGAAATCCCCGGCAGTGATGTAGCCGCGCTTGTTGCACACGTACCAGAAACGCGGAAACACGAGGAACAGAATGGGGTAGATGACGATCGTGTACGGCACCGCGAAGAACGCGACCGCACCGGCGCCGAAGGCGAGGGCCGGAACCGCAATGAAGGTATAGGCGGTGTAGACATCGCCACCTACCAGGAACCACGTGATGAGCGTGCCGAAGCGCCGGCCGCCCAGGCCCCATTCATGCAGCAGGTCGAGATCGCCCTTGCGCCAGTGTGCGGCAGCGAAGCCCAGCCAGGTAATGAAGCCAAACAGCAGTACGAAAATGCTGAGCGCAACCCAGTTCACGTCCTGCATGACATACCCTCGAAGTTAGTCTTATTCGTAGCGCCTTTGGTCGGCGGCGAACTATTCTTCTGCAACGGCGAAATACACTACCGCGTTGAATATGGCGGCGAGGATGACCCACAGCATCTGGTACCAATAGAAGAACGGCACGCCCATCCAGGAGGGCTCTGCCTTGTTGTAGAAGGGCGGCCACAGGACCGCGATGAACTGCACGATGAACAGCAGGTACCACCAGTTCCAGGTGGCGTATTTTTTTTGTACACCGTTCATAGCGCGACCCTCCTGCGATCAAGTGTACGCCGCCCGGGGCGCGCGGTATTTACACGCGGCCGGCGGCCCCAATCTTCCCCGTGGCGCTACCTCACCGGTCGGTCCTTGGTTTCCGGCAGGAAGAAGGCACCGATGACCACGGTCATGAGTGCGACGATGATCGGATAGCGCAGCCCGTAGTACATGTCGCCGGAGTAGGCCACGAGCGCAAAGGCCACCGGCGGCAGAAACCCCCCGAACCAGCCGTTACCAATGTGATAGGGCAACGACATGGAGGTGTAGCGAATGCGGGCGGGGAAGAGCTCGACGAGCCATGCGGCGATTGGGCCGTAGACCATGGTCACGTAGATGACCAGGATTACCAGCAGCACCAGCACCATCGGGTAGTTGATGCTGGCGGGGTCAGCCTTAGGCGGGTAGCCAGCCGCCTTCAGTCGCCCGCTCAGGGCTTTTGCGAACGCTTCGCTCTTGGCCTTGAACTCGCCCGCCGACATGTTGCCGCCCTCGACGGACGGAACCTCCGCGGTACCGATGCGTATCAGGGCAATGCTGCCTACCGGCGCGGACTCGTTTTTATAAGGGACTCCGGCCTTGGCGAGGGCTGCCTTCGCGACATCGCACGACTGGACGAATTTCTTCTTGCCCACCGGATCGAACTGGAATGAGCAGGCACTGGGGTCTGCGAGCACGGTGACCGGCGAGGTGGCTGCGGCGCTCTCGATGGCGGGGTTGGCGTAGTGCGTGATCCCCTTGAAGATCGGCACGTAGGTCAGCGCGGCGATGAGGCACCCGGCGAGTACGATCCTCTTGCGGCCAATGCGATCCGACAGGCGCCCGAACACGACGAATAATGGCGTCGCGATCAGCAGCGCGGCGGCGATCAGCAGATTCGCGGGCTGCGCGTCGACCTTGAGCACCTGCGTGAGGAAGAAGAGGGCGTAGAACTGTCCGCAATACCAGACGACCGCCTGGCCGGCGGTGGCCCCGAGCAGCGCGAGGATGACAATGCGCAGGTTCTCCCAGCGTGCGAAGGACTCCGTAAGGGGCGCCTTGGAGCGGGTGCCCGCTTCCTTCATCTCCAGGAATACCGGAGATTCGGCCAGCTGCAGACGGATATACACAGAGATCCCGAGCAGCACGACCGAGGCGAGAAATGGAATCCGCCACCCCCAGATGTCGAAGTCCGCCCCCAGGAGCGAGCGGCTGAACAGGATGACGAGCAGGCTCAGAAACAAGCCCAGGGTGGCGGTGGTCTGGATCCAGCTCGTGTACAGGCCGCGCTTGCCCGCGGGCGCGTGCTCGGCGACGTAGGTCGCAGCACCACCGTATTCGCCACCGAGCGCCAGACCCTGCAAGAGGCGCAGGAGGATGAGAATGACAGGCGCGGTGACACCTATCTGCGCGTGGCTTGGGAGCACGCCAACCAGCGCGGTAGACAGACCCATGATGACGATCGTAATGAGGAAGGTATATTTGCGGCCGACGAGGTCCCCCAGGCGACCGAACAGCAGGGCTCCGAAAGGCCGAACCGCAAAGCCCGCGGCGAAGGCCAGCAGGGCGAAGATGAATCCGGTCGTCTCGTTTACGCCCGAAAAGAACTGCTTAGAGATGACCGCGGCCAGCGACCCGTACAGGTAAAAATCGTACCACTCGAAGACCGTCCCCAGACTTGACGCGAAGATGACACGGCGGTGCGCCTTGTCGATCCCTGACTCGTAGACGGGCAGATTGGTCGTGGCC
>CATPBM010000053.1 GCA_955652625.1 uncultured Steroidobacteraceae bacterium | reverse complement strand
CGGCGCGAGCCGCCGGTGCTCTCCGCGAGCGGCACGAACTCCCCCGGCGAAACCGCCCCGAGCCGCGGATGCGTCCAGCGCACCAGCGCTTCCAGGCTCATCACCGAGCGGCTCGCCATGGTGACTTTGGGCTGATAGACGAGCCTCAGTCGGTCCTCGTCGATGGCGGTGCGCAGATCCGTGATCAGCGTCAGCCGGCGGCGGTGCGCTGCGTCCTGCCCGAGACGGTACATCGCCACCCGGGCGCGCACCTCGTCCGCATCCCCGAGCGCCACCTGCACGCGCTGCAGCAGCTCCTCCGCCGTGCGGCCGTGCGCCGGAAACAGGCACACGCCGCACGCCACGCGCAGGTCGAGGCTGACGCCGGCCAGGTGAAAGCCGGTGCGGATCACCGCGGCCAGCTGCTCGGCGTACAGGAGCGAGCGCTCCGCCGAACAGCCCGGCGCGATCACCAGGAACTGAGTCTCGCCCAGGCGGGCGACCGTATCGTCAGCGGCGACGTTCTGCTGCAGCCGCCGCGCCGCCTCGCGCAGCACGTCGTCTCCGACCTGGTGTCCGAGGGAGGCGTTGATGTCGCGCAGGTTGCGCAGCTCGATGAGCACCAGCGCGGCGCCCGGCTGAGGCTCGACGCCGCTTATGAGGCTCTCCAGCCCGCGCACGACGAGCGCCCGGTTCGGCAGCTGCGTCAGCGGATCGTGATAGGCCTGAAAGGTGATGTCCGCCTCGCGCGCCGCGATGTTGTTCTGCATGGCGTTGAAGGTCGCCGCGAGCCTGGTGAACTCGGCGCCGCCCGAGACGCTCACCGCGGTTTCGTACTGCCCCTGCTCGATGCGGCGCGCGGCGCGCATCAGCTCGCCGATGGGACGCGTCGCGCTGCGCCCGAGCACCGCGCCGATCAGCGCCGCCAGGAAGAGCGCGATGCCGTCGATCAGCAGCATGTCATCGCGCAGCTCCCGATACGGGGCCAGCACCTCCTGCAGCGGCCTCAGGAGGATCAGATCCACCGAGTCTCCGCGGGCGTCGAGACGCCGCGCGAAGCTCAGGTAGTCGGCCCCGGCAAGGCGGGCGATATGGGGGCGATCGCTGGCCGCGGGCGTCGCCGCGGTGCCGAGCGAGGCGCGCCCGGCCGGGAGCGTCGAGACCACGTGCATCACCCCGTCCTGGCCGTGGGTCACGATCGCGACCTCCGAGCCGACGAGGTCGCGGATTTTCTGCGCCAGCGCATCGTCGGCCAGGAAACCCATCGCGACCCAGGCGATGGTCTGGGGCGCGCGCACGGGAGCCAGGAAGAACTGGTACGTCTGCGCGCCAAACACCCGGAAGTTCGGCTGATCGCGCTCGGTGGAGACTTCCGCGAGCAGGCTTTCGAGGGAGCCGCCGGCGCCGTTAGCTCCCGGCGCGGTCGAGGCGAGTACCCCCCCGTGCGTATCGAGCAGCAGCACCAGGTCCGCGCCGATGCGCTGCGCGTTGTTGCGGGCCGCGGAAAGGATGGTGGGAACGTGGGCGCTGGCGACGGCCTCGCGAAAACCGAAGTCCCCCGCCAGCACCGCCACGCCGTTCGCCAGCTGCCCGGCGCGAAAACGCACGAGGTGCTCGGCGAGCGCGGCACCGGAACGCAGCTGCTCCGCGGCGCGCGCTTCGACCGTGCGTCGGGTGCTCACCAGCACTGCGGCAAGCGTCACAGTTTGAGTGACGATCACCAGGCCGATGATCAGCACGAGAAGCCGTTTACGGAAACTACCCATGAATTTGCTCGAATATGTCGCCCATCGTAAGAGCCACGCGGCCGTTCCCGCGAGGACCAGAGTGCGGGAATGAGACCTCCGGCACGAGCGCGTGTCACAACCATCCTGCGGGCCGCCGCCGGCGCGCTGAGCCTGCTCGCCGCCCTGGGCGCGGCGGGCTCCTCACCGGCCGCGACGCTCGTCATCAACGTGCAGACGCCCGACGGGCATGTGCTGCCGGGCGCCGTGGTGACCGTGCGGCCACTGGATGGAGCACCGCGCAAGCCCGCACCGGTGCACGCCATCATCGACCAGGTGAACCGCGCGTTCGAGCCGGACCTGCTCGTCATCCCGGTTGGGTCCACCGTGGAGTTCCCCAACAGCGACTCGGTCAGTCACCAGATCTATTCGTTCTCCCCGGCCAGGCGCTTCCAGCTGCCCCTGTACCGGGGCAAGCCGTATCCGGCGGTGCACTTCGACCAGGGCGGTGTGATCACCCTCGGCTGCAACATCCACGATGAGATGCTCGCGTACCTCCTGGTCACCGACGCGGCCTATTTCGGCCGCACCGACCGCGCCGGCGGCTGGTCGGCGGATGTGCCGCGCGGCCGTTACCGCGTCGGCATCTGGCATCCACGCCTGCGCGAGAGCGAAGCGGATCTGGAGCGCGAGCTCACGGTCGGCGACACCGACCGCGCCGACCTGACACTGCGCCTGGCGAAATCGCTCGAGCCGGCGCCGATCACCGACCGGCCGCACTCCTGGGACTACTGAAGGCAGCGCACATGTTGTCCCAGCTGCACAGGATCCCGACGCGCCACCGCACCACGGCGGTCAATCTCGCATTGCTCGTGCTCGGCCTCGCGCTGCTGGCGCTCAGCGCCGCGAGCGAAGCCACCGAGTGGGACTTAAGTCTCGACGCGCGCCTCGTCAGCTCGGATGCGAACCGCTCTTTCATGGACGGCGGTCTGGGCACCGTGCGCTTCGGCAGCAACGAATCTGGCCTGCAACTGGGGCGGGCGCGGTTTGCACTCACGCAGCATCTGTGGGAGCTGTGGAGTGCGCATCTGGATGTTTCCTCATGGGACGACAAGGACAGAAGTGCGGTGGGGGTGACGGAGGCGTACCTGCAGTTCCGTCCCTACCCGCGCGCGGGTTATCGGTTCCGTCTCAAGGCGGGTGCGTTCTATCCCCCGGTCTCGCTGGAGAACCGCGCCGCCGGATGGGAGTCGCCCTATGGGCTTTCCTACTCCGCGATCGACAGCTGGCTCGCCGTCGAAGTGCGCACCTTGGGGCTGGAGGCGCAGCTCGACTGGCTCGGCACCCGCGGCGGTCACCACTTCGACCTCGGGCTCACCGGCGGTGTATTCGGGTGGAACGAGGGCGCGGGGGCGGTACTGGCCGCCGACGGCTTCACGCTGACGGACCGGCAGACGCCCGTGTTCGGGCGCGTGGGCAAGCCGGGAGTTGCGCCGTTGTACGGCGCGCAGCCGTTCCAGGAATTCGACCACCGCGCGGGGGTCTACGCAGGCGCCGAGGCGCGTTATCTGGATCGGGTGGTGCTGCGCGTGCTGCGTTACGACAACCGCGCGGACCCCACGCAGATCGACAATGTGTCCGGCGCCATTGCCTGGAACACGCGCTTCACCAGCGCGGGGCTGCGCATCGAAGCCGAGAACGGCTGGACCGCCATCGCGCAGTGGCTCGATGGGGAAACCACCATCGCGCCGCAAGGCATGCAGCTGAGCTGGCCGTTCCGCGCGCAGTTTGCGCTCCTGTCGCGGCGCATCGGGCGGCACACCTTCAGCGCGCGTTACGATCGCTTCCAGGTGGACAGCAACAATGTCGAGCAGGGCGGGGGCTGGCAGAGCGGGCATGCCTGGAGCGCGGCGTACCTGTTTACCGCCAGCGCGCACTGGCGCTTCGCGCTCGAGTGGGTGCGGGTGGTGAGCAATTCCTATAACCGCGCGGAGCTGGGTGGCCCGCCGCTCGCCACCGAGACGCAGCTGCAGCTCGGGATGCGCTACGCACTCGGCTCGGCGATCCGCTGAAGGCTCGCGCGCGGTGCGCGCGCGGCTAGCGGTAGCGCGCCAGCACCTTCTGCAGGCCCTTTGATCCGGGCGAGAGCGTCTCGAACGGCACGCTGTTGAGCGGCACGTCGGGGGTGGCGTTCACCGCGTGGAACTCGCTCTGCGAGGGCTGCGCGTCCACGTACAGGAGACCCGTCAGGTACTCACCCGACTTCATGCGCTCCTGGATCTGGGCGGCGGCGGTGGCGCGGTTGGTCGGATCGTACGCGCCCTCGAGCTTGCGCAGCACGATTCGGCTGCCGTCGTGCATCAGCACCGGCAGTGTTTCCCCTGGACCATAGTCAGCGATGATCTCGCGCTCCAGCGGCACGAAGTCCGCGTGCACCGCCGGCTCGTAGTGCTCACGCGTGTAGGCGTAGCTTTTGGTGGAACCTTCATGGTCATTGAAAGTCACGCACGGGGAGAGCACATCGATGAGCGCAAAGCCCTGGTGCCTGAGCCCCGCCTGGATGAGGGGCACCAGCTGCTCCTTGTCGCCCGAGAAACTGCGCGCCACAAACGTCGCGCCGAGGGTCATCGCCAGGAGCACCGGGTCGATGGGCGGCTGGAAGTTGACCTCGCCCTTCTTCGCCTTCGTGCCGATGTCGGCGGAGGCCGAGAACTGTCCCTTGGTGAGCCCGTACACGCCGTTGTTCTCGATGATGTACAGCATGTTGAGGTTGCGGCGGATGGCGTGGCAGAACTGCCCGAGCCCGATGGAGAGCGTATCGCCATCGCCCGACACCCCGATGTAGGTGAGCGTGCGGTTGGCGGCATTCGCGCCCATGGCGATCGAGGGCATACGGCCGTGCACGGAGTTGAAACCGTGGCCGCCGCTCACGAAGTAGGCCGTGGTCTTGGAGGAGCAGCCGATGCCTGACAGCTTCACCATGTTCTGCGGCTCGATCGCCAGGCCCCAGCTCGCTTCCACTATGGCGGCGGTGATGGAGTCGTGGCCGCAGCCGGCGCACAGCGTCGACAGCGCCCCTTCGTAATCGCGACGCGTGAACCCGAGCGCATTCTTCGGCAGCGAGGGGTGCGCTACTTTGGGCTTGGCGATGAAGGTCATACGATCCTCGCTTAGCGCCGTGCGCTGCGCAGCGGCGGTGTGTGGCGGGGGCTAACCATGGGCGGCGTCCCTGGGCTGCGCGTGCCGGCCCGGCTGCAGCTCCGCGAGCACGCCCTCGACGATGAACGCCGAGGAGATGGGCAGCCCGTTGTAATGCAGGAGCGAGCGGAGCTTCGATTTGTCCACCGCGCTCTCGAGCGTCAGCAGCGAGCGCAGCTGCGCGTCGCGGTTCTGCTCGACCACGAACAGCAGCTCGTGCGCCTCGAGGAACTTCTCCACGTCCTCGCCGAACGGAAAGGCGCGCACCCGCATGTAGTCCACGCCGACACCACGCGCCCTGAGCACGTCCTGCGCCTCGCGGATCGCCCCGTCACAGCTGCCGACGGACACTATGCCCACCCGCGAGCCGGCAGTGGCATCGATCAGCGCGCGCGGCACGAGCTTGCGGGCGGTCGCCCACTTCTTGACGAGGCGGTCGAGCACCACCTGGTAGTCGGTCGCGTCCTCGGTGTAGGCGCCGAACTGGTTGTGTCCGGAGCCGCGCGCGAAGTACGCCGCCTTGGGATGCACGCCGGGAAGGGTGCGGGGGGTGATGCCGTCGCCGTCCTTGTCGATGAAGCGGTAGAACTTCTCGAGCTTGAGGACCTCCTCCTTGCTGAGCACTTTGCCGCGATCGGGCCGGTAGCTGTCGTCCCACTTCAGGTCGGGGCACATCCAGTCATTCATGCCGATGTCCAGGTCCGACATCACCATGACCGGAGTCTGCAGGCGCTCGGCGAGGTCGAAGGCCTGCACCGCCATGTAGAAGCATTCCTCGGGATTAGCCGGGTAGAGGCACACGTGACGGGTGTCGCCGTGCGAAGCATAGGCGCACAGCATGAGATCGCCCTGCTGCGTGCGGGTGGGCATGCCGGTGGAAGGCCCGACGCGCTGGATGTCGAAAACCACCGCCGGCACTTCGGCGTAGTAGGCAAGCCCGAGGAACTCGTTCATGAGCGAGATGCCGGGGCCGGAGGTCGCGGTAAAGGCGCGCGCGCCGTTCCACATGGCGCCGATCACCATGCCGATCGCCGCCAGCTCGTCTTCCGCCTGGATGAAGGCGAAGTTCCTGCGCCCCGTGGCCGGATCCACGCGCATGCGATCGCCGAACATCTTGAAGGCGTCCATGAGCGAGGTGGACGGGGTGATCGGGTACCAGGCGGCCACCGTGGCGCCAGCGAACAGGCACCCCAGGGCTGCGGCGGTATTGCCGTCGATCATGATATGGCCGGCGGTGCGCTTCATCTTCTGCACGTGCAGCGGCAAGGGACAGGCGAAGTTCTCACGCGCGTAGTCGTAGCCGAGCTGGATGGCCTTCATGTTGCTGTCCACCAGCTGCGGCTTCTTGGCGTAAGTCTCCGCCAGCAACTCGCGGATGCGCGCGAGATCCAGGTCCAGCAGCGCCGCCAGCACCCCGGCATAGCAGATGTTCTTCATCAGGATGCGCGTGCGCACGCCGTTGAAGTTCTCGTTGCAAAGGCGCGCCAGCGGCACCCCGATCACCGTGATGTCCTCGCGCTTCAGGAGCGCGGGCCGCGGCCAGGTGGAGTCGTAGACGAGGTAGCCGCCCGGGGCGATCTCTTTCACATCGCGCGCGTAGGTCTCGGCGTTCATGGCGACCATGAGATCGATCTGGCCGGAGCGCGCCACGTAGCCGTCGCGGGTGATGCGGATCTCGTACCAGGTGGGCAATCCCTGGATGTTGGACGGGAAATAGTTCTTGCCCATCACCGGGATGCCGCTGCGGAAGATCGACTTCATCAGCAGCGTGTTGGCACTCGCCGAGCCGGTGCCGTTCACCGTGGCGATCTTGACGGAGAAATCGTTGACGCGCGAAGGCGTGGATGCAGGCATATGGGGTGCTTCAGGCAATCTTGGGTTTTCGGGCCTCGAGCGTTTGCGCCTCGTCCTCGGCGTGCGGCCAGTGCACCACGGACTTCTGCATGTCCCACGCCGCGGTCGGACAGCGCTCCGCGCACAGTCCGCAGTGCACGCACAGGTCCTCGTCCTTCACCATGACGCGTCCGGTCTGCGGCAGGCCCGCGGAGACGTACAGGTGCTGCGCCAGGTTCTTCGCCGGCGCCTTCAGGCGCTGGCGCAGGTCAGCCTCCTCACCGTTGTGCGTGATGGTGAGGCAGTCCACCGGACAGATGTCCAGGCACGCGTCGCACTCGATGCACAGCTTCGCGGTGAACACCGTCTGTACGTCGCAGTTGAGGCAGCGCTGCACCTCCTGCTCAACCTGCTCGGCGGTAAAGCCGAGCTCGACCTCGATGTTCAGCTTGCGGAAGCGCTCCTTGAGGGATACGTGCGGCATCAGCCGCCGCTCGACCGGGGTGTAATCGTTGGCGTAGCTCCACTCGTGCATGCCCATCTTGCGGCTCTGCAGGTTGACCCCGGGCGCCAGGCGCTCGCTGACCGCTTCGCCCTGGCAGTGGCGGTGGATGGAAATGGCGGCCTGGTGGCCATGCTCGACCGCCCAGATCACGTTCTTCGGCCCGAAGGCCGCATCGCCCCCGAAGAAGACGCCCGCGCGGGTGGACTGGAAGGTGCTGTTGTCGATCACCGGCACGTCCCACTTGTCGAACTCGATGCCCAGATCGCGCTCCACCCACGGAAAGGCGTTCTCCTGGCCGATGGCGAGGATCACGTCATCCGCCGGCAGGAACTCCTCGCCCGCGACGCGCTCGGCAGTAATGCGCCCGGCCGCGTCGACCTCGTACTCCATCTTCTCGAACAACATGCCGGTGAGCCTGCCGTTCTCGGTGACGAAGGACTTCGGCGAGCGGTTGACGATGATCCCGACGCTTTCCTCTTCTGCGTCCTCCAGCTCCCACACCGAGGCCTTGAAAAAGCCGCGCGGCTTGCGCGCCATGACCTTCACGCTCTCGGCCCCCAGCCGCAGGCTGGTGCGGCAGCAGTCCATGGCCGTATTGCCCACGCCGATGATGAGCACGCGCTTGCCGACCTTGTCGATGTGGCCGAACGCCACCGACTCGAGCCAGGCGATGCCGATGTGGACATTGGCGGCCGCGGCCTCGCGTCCTGGGAGCTTCAGCTCCTTGCCCTTCGGGGCACCCGAGCCCACGAACAGCGCATCGAAACCCTGGGCGAGGAGCTCGCGCATGCTGCCGATGGGCGAATTGAGCCGCAGGTCCACTCCCATGCCCGTGATCATCGCGATCTCCTCGTTAAGCACCGTGTGTGGCAACCGGAACGAGGGGATGTTGGTGCGCATGAGGCCGCCGGGCTCGCCGAACTGCTCGAAAATGGTCACCTGGTAGCCGAGCGGCATGAGATCGTTCGCGACCGTGAGCGAGGCACAACCGGCGCCTATGCAGGCGATGCGTTTGCCGTTCTTGACCTTGGGGATCTTCGGCAGCCGCCCGGTGACGTCATCGCGGTAATCGGCGGCGACACGCTTCAATCGGCAGATG
>CATPBM010000052.1 GCA_955652625.1 uncultured Steroidobacteraceae bacterium | reverse complement strand
GTTTCGTGAAGAGACTGCGCGCTCCAAGGCATGCCTCGAGGACCTCATTGGGCAGCCGGTGATCGGCTATCGCGCGGCGAGCTTCTCGGTGACCCGCCAGTCGCTGTGGGCACTGGATGTGCTCCTCGATCTCGGCTTCAGCTACGACTCCTCCGTCTTTCCCATCCGCCACGATCTCTACGGACTACCGGGTGCGCGGCCTGAGCCCAATCGCCTCGCTGCCCCCTCCGGACGCACGCTGGTGGAGTTCCCGCTGTCGGCGGCCCGATTCTTCGGCGTGCCGGTGCCGGTCTCGGGCGGGGGCTACTTCCGCATCCTGCCGTACTGGCTGACACGCGCGGGCCTGAAGCAGATCAATCAGGAGCACACTCGGCCGTTCGCCTTCTACGTGCATCCCTGGGAACTGGATCCCGAGCAACCGCGATTCGAGGTCGGCTTGCTCTCGCGCTTCCGCCACTACACGAATCTCTCACGCTGCGAGAGCCGTCTGCGGCGGATACTCGAGGAGTTCAGCTTCGCGCCCATGCGCGAGACTTTGAGGCTGCGCGGTCTCCTGAGCGCCTGAGGCGCGAACCGCCGGCCGCGTCGCGCCCGGCAATAGCAAGTCCCTGTCCTCCCGCCGCGCTGCGATGCTCTGAGGGGCTTTATCCGCCCCCGCACGCAGATTTCCTTGCACTTGGTTACCAGTCGGTTACACCTCCCCGGCGGCCGGTATGCGACCTTGCCGTGTCTCCTCCTGGGGGGCGGCTGGACATCCATGCCGCCCCTTTTTTTAGCGATTGTGTACCCTACCTGCGGCGGGCCTGAATCAGCGACGTATGAACGACGAAGACCGCTCCCTGCACACCAGCGCTCCGGCAGATTCGGACACCCGGCCGGCCTGGCAAAAGCGCCTGCTCACGCGGCGCGTGCTGCTCATGGCGGGGTGCTCCTCGCCCTGGCCCTGGTGGCGTGGCTGCTCACGCCGAAGCCCACCGCCGCCCCGGGGGGACGATTCGCCGGCGGCGGCCCGATGCCGGTGGTGGGCGCCAGCGCCCACTCGGGCGACATGCCCATCACGCTCATCGGGCTCGGCACGGTGACGCCGATCGCCACGGTCACCGTGCAGAGCCAGATCAGCGGCCAGATCATGCATATCGCTTTCAAGGAAGGTCAGACCGTCAAGGCGGGCGACCCCCTGATCCAGATCGATCCGCGGCCCTACCAGGTGGCGCTCGAGCAGGCGCAGGGTGCGCAGATCCGCGACCGGGCGCTGCTCGCCAACGCCCGCGTCGACCTCGCACGCTACCAGACGCTGTTCGCGCAGGACTCGATCGCGGAGCAGCAGCTCGCGACTCAGAAGTCTCTGGTGGCACAGGACCAGGGCGCTGTGAGAACCGACCAGGGCCAGATCGATGCGGCGAAACTCAACCTCACCTACAGCCGCATCGTCTCGCCGATCACCGGCCGCGTCGGTTTGCAGCAGGTGACCGTCGGCAACTACGTCACACCGGCGGAGCCCAACGGTCTGGTGGTGGTCACGCAGCTGCAGCCCATCACGGTGGTGTTCACGCTGCCCGAGGATCAAATCCCGCCATTGCTGGCGCAGCTGCACGCCGGTGCGACCTTGCCGGTCAGCGCCTATGACCGCAGCGACACTCATCAGCTCGCCACCGGCACGCTGCAGTCGATCGACAGCCAGATCGACACCACGACCGGGACGATCAAGCTCAAGGCGCTCTTCCCCAACACCGATGAGAGCCTCTTCCCGCAGCAGTTCGTCAACGTCGTGCTGCTGCTCGACACGCTGCACGGGGCCACGCTGATTCCGCAGGCGGGCGTGCAGCGCGGCGCGCCGGGTACTTACGTGTACGTCATCAATGCGGACAGTAGCGTGAGCGTGCGCAAGGTGACGCTCGGCCCAGGGGATGTCACCAACGTGTCGATTGCCCAGGGGCTCAAGCCCGGGGAGATGGTGGTCGTGGATGGTGCCGACAAGCTGAAGGACGGCGCCAAGGTGCTGCTGCGGCAGAACACCCCGAACGCTGCGCCCGGTGGCAGGACCGCGCCGCGGCGGGCGCAGCACAGCACTCCGGGCGGCGGCTGAGCGAGGCAATCGGCCCGCTTACCGCAAAGACAGCCACATGAATCCGTCCCGCATTTTCATACTGCGGCCGGTTGGCACCTCGCTTCTCATGGTGGCGATCCTGCTGGTGGGAATCGTGGCCTACGGCTTCCTGCCGCTCTCCGCGCTGCCGCAGGTCGACTATCCGACCATCCAGGTGCAGACCTTCTATCCGGGGGCTAGTCCGGAGGTGATGACTTCGGCGGTCACCGCGCCGCTGGAAGTGCAGTTCGGGCAGATGCCCGGGCTCAATCAGATGTCCTCGACCAGCTCCGGCGGCGCCTCGGTCATCACGCTGCAGTTCAGCCTGAATCTGACCCTCGATATCGCCGAGCAGGAGGTGCAGGCGGCCATCAACGCCGCCGGCAACCTGCTGCCGTCCGATCTGCCGGCGCCGCCGATCTACGCCAAGGTGAATCCGGCGGACGCGCCGATCCTGACACTCGGGATTGTGTCCAAGACCCTGCCGCTGACGCAGCTGGAGGATCTGGCCGACACGCGCCTGGCGCAAAAGATCTCGCAGATCGAGGGCGTGGGCTTAGTCAGCGTGAGCGGTGGTCAGCGGCCCGCGGTGCGCATCATCGCCAACGTGCGCGCGCTCGCCGCGTACGGTCTGAACATCGATGACCTGCGCACGACCATCAGCAATGCCAACGTCAACTCGCCCAAGGGCACGCTCGACGGACCGGCACGCTCCTGGACCTTGAACGCCAACGACCAGATCCAGAGCCCGCAAGCCTACGAGAGCATCATCGTCGCCTACAAGAACGGCAATCCCATCCGCCTGTCCGACGTCGCCCAGGTCACGAACGGCGCCCAGAACATCTATCTCGCCGGCTGGGTGAGCGCGACACCAGGCATCATCCTCAACATCCAGCGCCAGCCGGGCGCCAACGTGATCCAGGTCGTCGACCGCATCAAGCAACTGCTGCCGTCGCTGTCGGCATCGCTCCCTGCCGCGGTCGAGGTGTCGATTCTCACCGACCGCACCAACACCATCCGCGCCTCGGTGCACGATGTCGAGTTCGAACTGTCGCTCGCCGTGATCCTGGTGGTGCTGGTGATCTTCCTGTTCCTGCGCAGCGTTCCTGCCACCATCATCCCGAGCCTGTCCGTGCCGTTGTCGCTGGTCGGCACGCTCGCCGTCATGTACCTGGTGGGCTTCAGCCTCAACAACCTGTCACTGATGGCGCTCACCATCGCGACCGGCTTCGTGGTCGATGATGCCATCGTCATGATCGAGAACATCTCGCGCTACATCGAGCAGGGCATGGCGCCGCTGCAGGCGGCGCTGCGCGGCGCCGGGGAGATCGGCTTCACCATCGTGTCCCTCACCGTGTCGCTGATCGCGGTGCTGATTCCGCTGCTCTTCATGGGTGATGTGGTGGGACGGCTGTTTCACGAGTTTGCCATCACGCTCGCCGTGACCATCATGATCTCCGCGGTCGTGTCGCTGACCCTGGTGCCGATGCTGTGCGCCAAGCTCCTGCGGCACCATCCGCAGGAAGAGGAGACCGGCGTCGCCCGCTGGGCGAACGCCAAGTTCCAGGCACTCATCGACCGCTACGGCGTGGCCCTGAAATGGGTCCTGGACCGGCAGCCCCTGACGCTCGCGGTGGCCCTGGCGACGCTCGCGGTGACGGTGCTGCTGTACGTATTCATACCGAAGGGATTTTTCCCCGTGCAGGACACGGGCCTGATCCAGGCGATCACCGAGGCGCCGCAATCGGTGTCCTACGCCGATATGGCGCGGCGCCAGCAGTTGATGGCGGCGGCGATCCTCAAGGATGCGGATGTCGTGAGCCTGTCCTCCTTCATCGGAGTCGACGGCACCAACATCACTCTCAACAGCGGCCGCATGCTGATCAACCTCAAGCCCGTCAGCCAGCGCTCGGCCTCCGCCAGCGCCATCATCCGCCGCCTGCAGAGTGAGACTGCCGGCGTGACCGGCATCTCGCTATACATGCAGGCGGTGCAGGATCTGTCCATCGACACCACGGTGAGCCGCACCCAGTACCAGTTCGTCCTCGAGGATGCGAACCCGGCAGAGTTCGACACCTGGGTACCAAGGCTCGTCGAGCGCCTGCAGCGCGTGGCGCAGATCGAGGACGTGGCCAGCGACCAGGAAAACCAGGGCCTGTCCGCGTACCTGACGATCGACCGCGATACCGCCGGCCGCTTCGGCATCACACCGGCGACCGTCGACAACGCGCTCTACGATGCCTTCGGGCAGCGCATCGTCTCGACCATATTCACGCAGTCGAATCAGTACCGGGTGATCCTGCAGGCGGACAGCTCGCTGCTGGCCTCGCTCGATTCCCTCGGCACCATCTACCTGCCGTCCGCGACGGCCGTGGGCGGGCAGGTGCCGCTGTCGGCGCTGGTCAAGGTCTCGACGCGCTTAGCGCCACTCTCGATCGACCACCTCGGCCAGTTCCCATCGACCACCGTGTCGTTCAACCTGGCCCAGGGCGCCGCGCTCGGCAATGCCGTCAACGCCATCCGCCAGGCCGAGGCCGACATTCACATGCCGGCGAGCGTGCTGACTAGTTTCCAGGGAGCGGCACTCGCATTCCAGTCGACGCTCGGCAACGAGCTGTTCCTGATCATCGCGGCCATCGTGACCGTCTACATCGTGCTGGGTGTGCTGTACGAGAGCTTCATCCATCCGATCACCATTCTCTCCACCCTGCCCTCCGCAGGCGTCGGCGCGCTGCTCGCGCTGCTGCTGGCAGGCTCAGACCTCGGCGTGATCGGCATCATCGGCATCATCCTGCTGATCGGCATCGTCAAGAAAAACGCCATCATGATGATCGACTTCGCGCTCGTCGCCGAGCGCGAACAGGGCATGGAGCCACGTGAGGCCATCTATCACGCCTCGCTCCTGCGCTTCCGGCCGATCCTCATGACCACCATGGCGGCGCTCCTCGGCGCGCTGCCGCTGATGCTCGGCACGGGCACGGGCTCGGAGCTGCGTCATCCCCTCGGCATCACCATCGTCGGCGGCCTGATCCTCAGTCAGCTGCTGACGCTGTTCACGACCCCGGTGATCTACCTGTACTTCGACCGGCTGGAGCGCCGCGTGGCCGGCTGGAGCGAGGCGCCCGCGGCGGGCAGACCGGCGGCCAGCGGACCGGCAGAACGATGAGCCTCTCGGAACCCTTCATCCGCCGCCCCGTGGCCACCACGCTCCTGACGGTGGGCATCGCACTCGCCGGCGGCATCGCCTACTTCAAGCTGCCGGTGGCGTCCCTGCCGCAGGTGGACTTCCCGACCATCTCGGTATCCGCACAGATGGCCGGCGCCAGCCCCGATGTCATGGCCTCCAGCGTCGCGACGCCGCTCGAGCGGCATCTGGGGCAGATCGCGGACGTGACCGAGATGACCTCCTCCAGCGCCACCGGCTCCTCGAACATCACGTTGCAGTTCGGCCTGAATCGCGACATCGACGGCGCCGCGCGCGACGTGGAGGCGGCCATCAACGCGGCGCGCGCGGACCTGCCGAGCGCGCTGCGCAACAACCCGAGCTACCACAAGGTGAATCCCGCCGATGC
>CATPBM010000051.1 GCA_955652625.1 uncultured Steroidobacteraceae bacterium | reverse complement strand
TGCCGCTCCAGTCGCCTGATTCACTCTGGAAACTGACCGCGTGCGCGCTCGGCCAGCTGCTCAGGCCAATACACGCCGCGACTGCCATGGCGGCGAATGGCGGACGGCGCCCGGTATGAACTTTCCTCATGTGTCCCCCTGCCTGCTTCCCTTGGGGCTCGCGACGCGTCGCGCGGTCGATCAAGCCTGCGGGCTCATGCCTTAGGTCCGCTCAAAAAATCAGGTTATTGCGTCGTCGCATTCTTGTTTGTTGCCGCAACACAAAGCCCGGCGCGGTCAGTCTATTACTCGGCTACGCAGGGCGGCAAGCCGTTTCAGCCGTGCATTATCAGTACAACGCCGTGACGCAGCTGCTCGCTCAGGACGAGCTGTGCGTCCTGCGCCACACGCAGCAGTACTTCATCGAACTCGAGCCTGCCGCCCTGCGCTGCGCGAATCACGCCCCGCGCCCGCAACAGCCCGAGGAAGTTAGCGAACATGGCCCGGTCGAAGAATTCCGGTGAATTGAGGCCGTAGAGCGAGCTCATGCGCCGCGCCGTCTGCTGGCAGCGCTCCTCGAGCGTCCCCTGGGTGATCTCCCCGCTGCCGGCCGCCACCAGCTGAGCCACCGCCATGTAGTAGCGCTCGATGGTCTGGATAGTGACGCGGGCGAGGAGCGAGAGCTGCATGGCCGCGGCGCTGGCCGGCGGCGGCCGGCGCCACCCGCAGATGTCGGGATCGGGCTCGATGAGACCATACCCGGCGAGCGCCGCGAGCACGCCCTCCAGCACCACCGGCAGCTCCGACTCGTCCCAGCGCAGAAAGAGCTCCGCGGCGATGTAGGGGTAGATGCGCGCGGCGAGGCGCTGCACATCTGCCGTCGACACGCGTGCATTGCTCATGAACACGCAGGCCACGAGCGAGGGCAGTGCGAACAGGTGCAGGACATTGTTGCGGAAATAGGTGGCCAGGACGGCACTCTCAAGGCTCATGCGCACAATGCCCCCGAGCGCTTGCGGCTCGCGGCAGATCAGCTTCATGGACAGGCCGTAAGAGAGCATTTCATTGGCGGTAAGCTGCGTCACCGTCACCCGCTCGCTGTAGCGACACGTGGTGAGGAGCGAGCGGTACAGCCCGAGCTGGCGCACCAGGTCCGCCTCGGGCAACGCCTGCCGTGGCATCGCCAGCAGCGTCACGGCGAGCAGGCTCACCGGGGTGACGGCCGCCGCCGAGTTGATGTTGCGCATGATGCGCAGGCTGAGCTCCTCGACCGCGGCTCCGATCCAGGGAGCGCGCGTGTCGTCGTCGAAGGCGCCTGTGCGCCAGGCGCGCTCGTGGCGGTCCAGGACGGCGTCGAGGGCGATCGGCTCGCCGAGGTTGACGTGCACCTTGCCGAAGCGCTCCTTCAGCACGCGCCACGAGCCGAGCAGCCCAAGGATGCTTTCCTTTTTCTTGGGCAGGCCGGAAAGCTCGCCGATATAGGTAGCGCCCTCGACCAGTCGCTCGTAGCCGAAATATACCGGCAGGAACACCACCGGCCGCACCGGGTCGGCGAGAAAGGAGCGCACGCTCATCAACAGCATGCCGGTCTTGGGCTGCAGCAGCCGGCCGGTGCGGCTGCGGCCACCCTCGACGAAGTATTCGATGGCGTGGCCGCGCGCCATGATCGCGGCCAGGTATTTCATGAACACCACCGTGTAGAGCTTGTTGCCGCCGAAGCTGCGGCGGATGAAGAATGCCCCACCCTTGCGCAGGAAGCGCCCGACGATCGGCAGGTTGAGATTCTCCCCGGCGGCGGTGTGCGGCACCGCGTAGCCGAGCGCGTAGATGGCGTAACCGAGCAGCAGGTAGTCCATGTGACTGCGGTGGCAGGGGACGTAGATGATCTCGTTCCCCTCCGCGACCTGCGCAAGCGTCGCGCCGTGTCCGAGCTCCACGCCGTCGTACAGCCGGTTCCACAGCCATCCGAGCGCATGGTCCATGAAGCGCACGAAGGCGTGCGAGTAATTGGCGGCGATCTCCCAGGCGTAGCCGCGCGCCCGCTGCAGTGCTTTGTGCCGCGGCAGGCGCTTGTCGCGCATCTCGTGGGCCACGGCCGCGCGCACTGCGCGCGTGCGCAGCACGCCATTGACGATGGTGCGGCGGTGCGAGAGGTCCGGTCCGATGCGGGCGGCGCGCCGCCGTGCGTACACGGTGCGCAGGGCCCGGGCCACCGTGCGGCCGCGCACCGCGCTGGCGAGCTCCGCGCCGATGAGATCGCGCAGGGACTGAGGCTCATCGAGCTCTATGAGGGTGTTGCGGCCATTGAAGAGCACCTGCATGAACTTGCGCGCGCGGCTGGTGAGCGCCCGGTCCTCGACCAGCAGCAGTCGCAGCCACGAGGCTTCCCTGCTCGGGGCGCGGCCCCAATAGACGGCCACGGGCACCAGGTCGAAATCGGCCCGCGGGTCGGCACGCAGTGCGGCGATCATCTGCGCCAGCTGCGGCGGCGGGCGCCGATCCAGACGCTCGCCCCACAAGCCGCGTGTGCGGGTGAGATAAAAGAACGAGCGCAGCTCGCGGGTACCGCCCGCGAGAGCCCGGCCGGGGCGCGGCAGCCCGAGCGCCGCGCATGCCTGCTGCAGGAGCGCGAGATCGGTGATGCTGCGCCGCTCGAGCACGTAACACACC
>CATPBM010000050.1 GCA_955652625.1 uncultured Steroidobacteraceae bacterium | reverse complement strand
CGTACAGCACGATCGTGGCGCCGCAGGCAAGTGGCCCGTAAGCGACGTAAGTGTGGCCGGTGACCCAGCCGACATCCGCGGTGCACCAGAACACGTCGTCATCGCGCAGGTCGAATACCCACTGCGTTGTGATCTTGGCGCCGAGCAGGTAGCCGCCGGTCGCATGCTGTATGCCCTTGGGCTTGCCGGTGGAGCCGGAGGTGTACAGCAGGAACAAGGGGTGCTCCGCCTCCACCCATTCCGGCTCGCATATCGAATGGCGGCCCTCGATCACCTCGTGCCACCAGCGATCGCGCTCGGGGTCCATCGCCACGGGCTTGCCGGTGCGTTGCAGGACGATCACCCGCTTGACGCTCGGGCAGCCTGACGCGAGCGCCTCATCGGCGGCTGCCTTCAGCTTGATCACCTGTCCGCCGCGCCAGCCGCCGTCGGCAGTGATCACCACCTTCGCCCCCGTGTCCTGAATGCGATCCTTGAGCGCCTGCGCCGAGAAGCCACCGAACACCACGGAGTGAATCGCGCCGATGCGGTTGCAGGCGTGCATGGCGATCACGATCTCCGGCACGAGCGGCATATAGATGATGACCCGGTCGCCCTTGACCACGCCCAGCGCCTTGAGCGCGTTGGCGAAGCGGCACACCTCGGCATGGACCTCGCGGTAGCTCAGGCGCCGCACATCCCCGGGTTCGCCTTCGAAAATGATGGCGGTCTTGTGGCCACGCTCACTGAGGTGCACGTCCAGACAGTTGGCGGAGGCGTTCAGATGCCCGTCGCTGAACCAGCGGTAGTTGGGAGCGCGGCTCTCGTCGAGCTTGACGGTGAACGGCTTGTGCCAGCTGAGCTCGCGCGCCGCGAGGTCCGCCCAGAATCCAACGTGATCCTCGCGTGCCCTGCGGCGCAGGGCCTGCAGATCCTTAGGCTTGATGCAGGCGCGGGCCGTGAACTCGGCCGGCGGCGGAAAGCTGCGCTCCTCGAGGAGCGCCGACTGGATATTCTTGTCCGTCATGGAAGACTCTCCTGACGCCCTGACTGTTCTCATGCTTCGGCAGAGCTTTCAGCATAGCCGAATCGCAAAGGTGCGGCCTCTTCACCCGCGAAGCTGGGCCAGCAGCCAATCGATGATGCCGCGTGCCTGGCGGACATAGCCGCCGCCGAACAGGTTGGCATGGTTCAGCACGTGGTAGAGCTGATAGAGCTGACAGCGCGTCGACGCTCCCGGCGCCGGGGGCGCCACGGCCTCGTAGCTGTGGTAGAACTCGGCGCCGAAGCCGCCGAACAGACGCGTCATCGCCAGGTCCGCTTCGCGGTCTCCGTAGTACACCGCCGGGTCGAAGATCACCGGCTCACCGTCCGCCGTTGCCAGCCAGTTCCCGCCCCACAGGTCCCCGTGCAACAGCGACGCCACGGGAGCGTGACCGGCGAGCAACGCGGGCACCTGCTCCAGCAGCCGCTCGCCGGGGGCGGCAAGCGCCCCCGCCATGCCGTTGGCGGCCGCGAGCGTGAGTTGCGGGCGCAGGCGCCGCTCGCGAAAAAATTCCACCCAGCTGTCGCCCCAACCGTTGGCCTGCGGTGTGCGGCCGATGGTGTTGTCGCGCGTCCAGCCAAAGCCCGGCGCATGCACCGCATGCAGCGCGGCCAGCCCCGCGCCCAGGCGCCGTTCGCAACTGCCGTCCGGGGCGCCGGCGTCGATCCACTCGAGCGCGAGAAAGGCCGCCGCCTCGGTGCACCCGCTCGCCAGCACTCGCGGCACGCGCAGGGCGTGCGCCTGGGCAAGCTCGGCGAGCCCGGCGGCCTCCGCCTCGAACATGGCGGCGGCGGCGCGGGGTGCGAGCTTCACGAACAGCGGTGCGGTGCGCGCCGGCCAGCGGTAACACTCATTGATGCTGCCCCCCGCCACGCTCGCGGCGGGCGCCGGCGCGCAGTGCACGCCGCTCAGGGCGTAGATCTCGCGCGCGATGGCCGCGAAGCGCGGCACGGCTTAGCCGCTAAGCGGGCAATTGCGCCAGGCGCTCGCCCTGGCGGCGCAGGAACGGCCCGAAGCCCAGCTGGTCGTAGAGTCCGGAAAGCGCCGGCATGTCCGGCACGCGGCGCTTGAGGCCGAGCGGCTCAACGCCCAGGCGCAGATCGCACGCGATGCGCGTGAGCTGGCGGGCGAGGTACACCGAGTCGCGGTGCTCGGTCAGCCGCGCACCCAGCGTGCCGGCGCCACGCAGATTCAGGCGCGCGACGCGCGCCAGGTCGCCATACACCTCATCGAGCGACCCGAACGCCTTCATCAGGGAGGCGGCGGTGCGGTGGCCGACGCCGGGAACGCCGGGAATGTTGTCCACCTCATCGCCGGTGAGTGCCAGATAGTCGGCAAAGCGCTCGGGCGCCACGCCAAAATGACGCTCGATGTCGTGATAGCCGAACTGCTCGCGGGCGCCAAAGTCCCAGAACAGGTCCCCGTCACGCATGAGCTGTGCGAGATCCTTGTCGCGTGTGATGAACGCGGAGCGCACGCCCTGCTCGCGCATGAGTTTCGCCAGCGTGCCGATGATGTCGTCGGCCTCGTACTCCGGATCCACGAACACCGCGAGCCCGAGGTGCCGGCACAGTTCGCGGCAGCGCTCGAACTGCAGCACCAGGTCCGCGGGTGCGCGCTCGCGGTTGGCTTTGTAGGCCGGGTAGATACGGTTGCGATAGGAGCTTGCGCGCCGCTGATCGAACGCCACTGCAATGTGGCTCGGGCGCACACGCTCGATGAGATCCCCGAGGAAGCGCGCGAAGCCGAACACCGCATGCACGGGGTTGCCGTCCCGGTCGCGCATGTCCGGCAGCATGGAGTGCCAGGCCCGAAAGACGTAGACCGAGGCGTCGACGAGGAAGATCAAGACAGCCAGCGCTGGATGCGATCGTGCAGGGGACTCGTGCGCGGGAAATGCGCCACCAGGTACTCCATCTGGTCGGCCAGAACCCGCCGCCCTTTCAGGAAAATGTACTCCGCGTAGGTCGGCGTGAACGGCACGGCGATGAGCTGCATCCTCGCCTGCTCCGGAGTGCGCGAGGCCTTCTGGTTGTTGCAGCGGCGGCAGGCGGCCACCACGTTGGTCCAGATGTCGGTGCCGCCCTGGCTGAAGGGGCGAATGTGGTCGCGCGACAGCTCGCGCGAGGCGAAGCGCTGGCTGCAGTACATGCACAGGTACGCGTCGCGCCGGAACAGCGTCTGGTTGTTGAGCGGCGGGACGTAGTCGTGGCGCGTGTTGCCGGGATTGCCGGTGTGCCCGACGGTGGCGACGATGGAGTTCACCTCCAAGACGGTGCGCCGGCCGCTGCGCGCGTTCACGCCGCCATACAACTCGTACAGCAGCGAGCCGCACGTGTATGCAACCTGCTCCTGATGATAAAGTCGCGCGGCTTCCTTGTAGTCGATCCACTCGAGCGGCATGCCCGCGACATCCGTGCGCAGCACCAGCTGCGACAGGCCACGCGCCGCGGGCGTCGCGACGACGCTCAGGTCGGTCAGGAAGCCGTGATCGGCGCGCTCGAGGTCTATCCCTAGCATGGCCGCTGTAAGATACGGCAAGTTTGTGCAAGAATTCAACAGCGCAAGGTCTTAATTAAATTGAAATTTTCCAATCACGTGGCCGACCGGCCACGTAGCCGCGAAGGTGCGTGAATGTCAGTAACGATTGGCGCGCTGCGCGAAAGCGCGCCGCAGGAGACGCGTGTCAGCGTGGTTCCCGAAGTGGCCGAGAAGCTCGCCCGGGAAGGCGCGCGTGTGCTGATCGAGCGCGGCGCGGGCGAGCGGGCCCGCTTTCCCGACTCTCTATATAAGAGTGTCTCCTGGGCGGCATCCGCGGGTGAGGTCCTGAGCACGGCCGACGTGCTGCTCGCGGTGCAGCCGCTCGGCGTTGAGCAGATCAAGCAGCTCAAGGCGAGCGCTGTGGTCATAGGGTTCATGCAGCCGCACGCGCGCGCCGCGGAAGTGCGCGCCCTCAAGGAACGTGGCATCACCAGCTTCGCGATGGAGCTGGTGCCACGCATTTCGCGCGCCCAGTCGATGGACGCACTGTCCTCGCAGGCGGCGATCGCCGGCTACAAGGCGGTGCTGATCGCCGCGAATCAGCTGCAGAAGTTCATGCCCATGCTCACCACCGCCGCCGGCACCGTTCGCCCGGCGCAGGTGCTGATCATCGGCGCCGGCGTCGCGGGGCTGCAGGCCATCGCCACCGCGCGCCGCCTGGGTGCGGTGGTCGAGGCCTACGACGTGCGCAGCGCCACGCGCGAGCAGGTCAAGTCGCTCGGAGCCAAGTTCGTCGACACCGGCGTGAGCGCGGAAGGCTCCGGCGGCTACGCGCGCGAGCTCACCGCGGAAGAGAAGGCGCGACAACAGGAAGTGCTCGAGGCACGCATCGCCGCGGCGGACGCCGTGATCACCACCGCCTCCGTGCCCGGGCGCCCGGCGCCGAAGATCATCTCGGCGGCCGCGGTCGCGCGCATGCGCCCGGGCTCAGTGGTTATCGACATCGCGGCCGAGCAGGGCGGCAACTGCGAGCTCACGCGCCCCGGGGAGGTCATCGAGCATCAGGGCGTGAAGATCGCAGGTCCGGTGAATCTCGCCGCCGAGCTCGCCTACAACGCGAGCGAGATGTACGCACGCAACCTCTTCAACTTCCTCAAGCCCGCGCTCAGCAAGGGGGAGCTCGCGATCGACTGGAACGACGAGGTGTTTGCGCAGTCGTGCCTGACGAGCGGCGGGCAGATCAAACACGAGCCCACGCGCAAAGCGCTCGAGGGATGATCACATGACCGGGATAGTGGCGCTCTACATCTTCATGCTGGCAGCCTTCACCGGCTACGAGGTCATCTCGCGCGTGCCGGTGATTCTGCATACGCCCCTCATGTCGGGGTCCAATTTCGTGCACGGCATCGTGCTGGTGGGCGCGATGGTGGCGCTCGGCGGCGCGCAAACCCCGCTCGAGAAGACCATCGGGGTCATCGGCGTGCTGCTCGCCGCCGGCAACGCCGTGGGCGGCTACGTGGTGACCGAGCGCATGCTCGAGATGTTCAAGTCGAGCGGTGCGCGCGCCGCGGACAAGAGACCCCACTGATGCCGTCCTCCTGGCTTTCCGCGGATCTGGCGATCCAGGCGAGTTACTTCGTCACCGCGGTGCTGTTCATCCTCGGGCTCAAGCGCATGAGCTCCCCGGTGACCGCGCGCAGCGGCATCCTGTGGGCCGGCGCCGGCATGGCAGTCGCCACCCTCGTCACGTTCCTCTACCCGGGGATGTCCAACTACCAGCTGATCGTCCCGGCGATGTTCGTCGGCGGACTGCTCGCCCTGTGGAGCGGCCGGCGCGTCGCCATGACCGACATGCCGCAGATGATCGCGCTCTACAACGGCATGGGCGGTGGGGCGGCGGCGGCGATCGCGGCGGTGGAGCTGTATCGCGGCGGCGCCACGGACTACCCGACCACGACACTGGCGGTGGCCGGAGGCATCATCGGGGCGGTCTCCTTCAGCGGCAGTGCCATTGCCTTCGGCAAGCTCCAGGGCCTGATCACCCGCAGCATCCGCTTCAGCGGCCAGCAGATCCTGAACCTGCTGCTGCTCGCCGCGGCGCTCATTCTCGGTGCGCTGGTGGCCTCGCATAGCAACGCCTCCCCCGCCGTGGTCACCGCGGTCTTCGTGCTGGCGCTGGTGCTCGGGCTCACCATGACGCTGCCGATCGGCGGCGCGGACATGCCGGTGGTCATCTCTTTATAT
>CATPBM010000049.1 GCA_955652625.1 uncultured Steroidobacteraceae bacterium | reverse complement strand
TGTCCAGCGTGTCATCGGGCGTATGGTGAATATCAAAATAGCGCGTGCCATCCTGGCTCAGGAGAAACGCCGGCACGCCCGCTTCCACCGCAGGACCCACGTCTGTGCCGGCGTCCGGCGGCGGATGGGCAGACCCGAGCACGCCAATGGGCGTGAGCACCCGCAGCACCATTTTCGCAAACGATCCGTCGAGCACGGCCTGCGGCAAGGCCACACGATAAATGCGCTCGGTACCGAAATCGCTCTCGCCGGTGAGCACGTGGTCGGCGAGTTCCGCCTGGTGGTTCGTGGCGTAGGAATGACCGCCGAATGCGCTGCCCGGCGGCACCGGCTGTGCTACCTCCTCGGAACCGAACAGCACCACGCGCACCGTGCGCCGCGGCCGGTGCGGCAGATCACGGATGAGCTTCGCGGCGGCGATGATAATGGCGGTGCCGGTGCCGTCATCGATGGCGCCGCTCCCCTGGTCCCAGCTGTCCAGATGCGCCCCCAGCAGCACCACTTCCTGCGGCCGCTCGCGGCCGCGCACATCGGCGATGACGTTCTGCGAGTGTGCGTTCGGCACGTAGGCGGCGCCGGAGAACAGTCGCACGCGCACCGTCTGTCCGAGAGCGGCGATGCGCTCGATCTGGTCCGCGTCGGGGTTGCTGAGCGCGAAAGACGGTATCGCCACGCGGCCGTCCACGTATTGCGTCGTGCCGGTGTGCGCGATGCGATGGTTATCGGTGCCCACCGAGCGCAGCAGGTACGCGATGGCGCCGCGCTGCGCCGCCTCCTGCGGCCCCTCGATACGGGCGAGCACCGCGGCCCCGTACCCGGCACCGTCCTGCGCGCGCACCATGCGCTGTGCCACCATGGCGATCCTGCCATTCAGGGAGGCGGGAGCCGCTGCCTTAAGGTTCTCCAGCGTCGGGAAGATCACGACGTCGCCCTCGAGCCCGGCGATGGGCGTGGGCGGGGACTCACCGAGCGCGGCGATGACCAGGGGCTGCTCGCTCGGGGCAGTGATCTGGGCGCTTTCGGTGCCGCGCACCCAGGCGGTGATCGGGAAGGTCTCGATGTGCACGTTCTCGAAGCCGAGCGCCTTCAGGCGCGCAGCGGCCCACTCGGCGGCCTGCTGCTCGTTGGTTGAGCCGGCCGGCCGCGGTCCGAAGCGCGTGCTCAGCTCACTCACCCAGGAGTACGCGATGTCGTGCCCGGCCATCGCCGCATCGCGCAGCTGCGCGGCCACGGTTTCCGGCGCGGGTGCGGTTGCGGCCAGAGCGCGCGCGGCCGCGGCACACAAACAAAACACAGCGGCGCTCGCGAGCAGCGCACGCGCAGTTACGACATGGGGGATGTGTTTCGGGCGCACGTCTGGATTCCGTTCAAATCCGCAGGAGCGCGCATTCTACGCAAGTGTTTCCGCGGGCACCATTCAGAATCGGACGCCATCCAGCGTGCGCGGAAATGCAGTCGGACCCGGTGCCCTACTTCGGCAGTTGCGCGATCGGCAGGGGATAGGCGAGATGGAAACCCTGCGCGAAATCCACTCCGATGCGCTTGAGCTCGGCGAGCACCATCTCGGACTCGACGCACTCGGCGACGGTGGCAATGCCGAGCGCCCGCCCGACCTTGCTGATGGCCTCGACCATGCTGCGGTTGACCGGATCCTGCGCGATGTGACTGATGAACTGCCCGTCGATTTTCAGAAAGTCCACCGGCAGCGTCTTCAGGTACACGAACGAGGACACGCCCGTGCCGAAGTCATCGAGGGAGAACTTGCAGCCGCGCCCCTTGAGCTCGCCCATGAGGTAGCGCGCATTGGAGAGGCCGGTGACCGCCGCGGTCTCGGTGATCTCAAAGCACAGCGCGTCCGCGAGCGCCGGGTCCGCGACGCTGTGCAGCACGAAGTCGACGAATGACTGCTCATTGAGCGAGGTTCCCGAGAGGTTCACCGCCAGCAGCGGCAGGGGGTGCCCACGGCGCTGCCGTTCGCGCAGCAGCTCGATCGCCTGTCCTACGACCCAGCGATCGATCACCGACATGACGTTGTAGCGCTCGGCGGCCGGGATGAACTCCGAGGGCGGAACCAGAGCGCCCGAGTCATCGCGCAAGCGCACGGTGAGCTCATGAAAGCCGCGGCCGCCTTGCGAGGTGAGCGATACGATCGGCTGGAAGAACAGCTCGAGGCGGTTTTCCTCGGCAGCGCGCGTGACACGCGCCACCCAGTGCATCTCGCGATGACGGTGCGACACGCCGTCCGCCTCGTAGACGTGGATGCGGTTGCGGCCGGCGTCCTTGGCGGCGTAACAGGCAATGTCGGCCGCGCTCATGACGTTCGCCACGTTCTCGGTCTCGGCGCGGATCTGCACGAGGCCGATGCTCGCCCCCACCGACAGCGTGCTCGCGCCCCACACGAAGCGAAAGTCGCGGATCGCCTGGCGCACGCCTTCGGCGATGCGCGTCGCCTGCTCGAGCGTGCAGCCCTCGAGCAGCACGCCGAACTCATCGCCGCCTAGTCGCGCGATGGTGTCCGAGGCGCGCACGCGCGTCTGCAGGAGCCCGGTCACATCGCGCAACAGCCGGTCGCCCGCCGGGTGGCCGCAGGTGTCGTTGACGACCTTGAACTGGTCAAGGTCGATGTAGAGCAGGGTGTACGTGCCTTCGCCGCGCTGCGCCGAGAGCAGTGCGGCGTGCAGGCGGTTGTCGAACTCGCGCCGATTGATCAGCCCGGTGAGGGCGTCATGACTTGCCTGCCAGGACAGCGCGCGCTTCAGGCGACGCTCCTGGGTCACGTCATGGAACACCACCACGGCGCCGATCACCTTGCCGGCGCGGTCGCAGATCGGCGCGGCGGACTCCTGGATAGCGACCTCGTTGCCGGCGCGCGTGAGCAGCACCGAGTGATCGGCCGGGGCGCCGCTGCCGGCGCGGCCGAGCGCGCCGCTCAGGGAGTTCTCCATGGGCTCGCGGGTGAGCTCGTTGACGAGCTTCAGAACCGCGCCGATCGGCTGCCCGCGCGCCTCCGCCAGACTCCACGCGGTGAGGCTCTCGGCGACCGGGTTGATGTACTCGATGCGTCCCTCGGGGTCGGTGCTGATCACCGCATCGCCGATCGACTGCAGCGTCACCTGCGCGCGCTCTTTCTCGGCGAAGATTGCCTGCTCGGCGCGCTTGCGCTCGGTGATGTTGGCGATCGTGCCCTCGTAGCCGATGATGCGGCCGCTCGTATCGCGCATCGGGCGCGCGTTCTCCAGGATCACGAGCTGCTGGCCGTCGCGCCGGCGCATGAGAAATTCCGCGTCGCGGATTTCCCCTTCCGCTTCGATACGGCGCGTGAACTCGGTGCGGTCGGCCGGATTCCAGTACAGCACCGCCGCGGAAGACAGCGCATACACTTCCTCGGCGCTCGTGTAACCGAGCATGGACACGAACGCGGGATTCACCGACAGCAGCCGGCCGTCGCGCCCGCTCTGGTAGACCCCTTCCGCAATGCTCTCGAACAGGCCGCGGAACTTTGCCTCGCTGCTGCGCAGCGCTTCTTCCGCGAGGCGCCGTTCGATCGCGATGCCCGCAAGCTGCGCGGCGCGCGCCATGAACTGCGACTCCAGCGGGGTCGGCAGTCCCGGCTGCGCGCGATACACCCCGAGGGAGCCGAGCAGCTGGCCGCCGGCGGCCTTGATCGGCGTCGACCAGGCGGCGCGCAGGCCGGCGGCGAGGGCCGCCTCGCGCCGCTCGAGCCAGAAGGGATCCTTGGAGACATCCGCCACCAGCACCTGCCGATCCAGATACACCGCGGCGGCGCAGGAGCCGTTGCGGATGTCGACGCTCGCACGCTCGAGCGCCAGGCGCAGGCCGTCTGGGAAGTGCGGCGCCACCATGTAGGAGAACGCCTGGCGGTCCTCGGCGAGCACGCAAACCGAGGAGACCGTGCCGGCCGCGGCCGACTCGATCAGGCGGGTGATGGACGCCAACACCTCTGGGAGCGGGGCATTGCGCGTCACCTGCTCGAACACCTTGCGCTCGGCGGCCGCCATGCGCTCGCTGCGCTTGCGCTCGGAGATGTCGGCGATGCTGCCGCGTACCAGGCGGCGGTTGCCGCTGGGCAGGCTCACCAGGCGCACCTCGCAGATGATCTCGCGGCCACTCGCATCGCGGTGCGTCCATTCAAACACCGGCACCTCGCCCTCGAGCGCCCTTTGGATGAAGGCGAGCGCGCGCTGCTCGGAAGGCGCGCCGTCGGGTTGCTGTGGCGGGCTCAGGGTGACCGGACCACTCTCGAGCAGCTTTGCGCGCTCGAGGCCAAAGAGTTTCTGCGCCTTGTCGTTCGCATCCACGAAGCGTCCGCTGTCCACGTCCAGCACCACGATCGCTTCCGGGGCATGGTCGACCAGCAGCCGGTAGCGCGCGGCGCTCTCGCGCATGGCCTGCTCCGACTCACGCCGCTCGGTCACATCGCGCAGGCACAGCACGAACATCTCGCGCCGCGACAGCGGCGCCCTGCTGACGGCGATTTCCGCGGGGAATGTCACGCCGCTCTTGCGGCGCGCCCACAGCTCGCGCGCGGCCAGATCGAGGGCGGTGTCGCCGGAGCTGGCGGCGAGGCGCTGCAGCGCCTCGATGACTGTCTCGTTGGAGGCGATCGTCGGAATCAGCATGTCAATGCGCTGGCCCACGCCCTCGGCTTCCGCGGAGCCGAACAC
>CATPBM010000048.1 GCA_955652625.1 uncultured Steroidobacteraceae bacterium | reverse complement strand
CGTCTACACCGTGTGGCTCAAGCGGTCCACGCCGCAGAACATTGTCATCGGCGGGGCGGCGGGCGCAGCGCCGCCGGTGCTCGGCTGGGCGGCGGTTACCAACAGCGTCGACCCGAACGCGCTGCTGCTGTTCCTCATCATCTTCGTGTGGACGCCCCCGCACTTCTGGTCGCTGGCGATCGCGCGCCGCGACGAATACGCGCTCGCCGGCATCCCAATGCTGCCGGTGACCCACGGGGTGGCGTACACCCGTTTGCAGGTGCTGCTCTATACGGTGCTGCTGGTGGTGGTGACGCTCCTGCCCTTCCTCACGGGCATGAGCGGGCTCATCTATCTGGCCACCGCGCTGGTGCTGAACGCCGGGTTCCTCTACTACGCGCTGGCGCTCAAGATCACCGCGCGCGAGGGCTTGCCGATGCGGGTGTTCCGCTTCTCGGTGACCTACCTCATGTGGCTGTTTGCGGCGCTGCTCGTGGATCACTACCTGCCGATGCTGCGCCCCTCCTGAAGCGCACACGCGCGCCTCACGGCAGATCGAACAGCAGCACCTCGGCGTCGGCGCCCGCGTGCACCGAGAGACGCTCGGGTCCCCCGCTGTACGCGCCATCGCCGGCCTCGAGGCGGGTCTCGCCCACCGACACAGCGCCACGCGCCACCTGCAGCCACGCGCGCCGGCCCGCGGGCAGCTCAAGCTCGGCGCGCTCGGCGCCGTCGAACAATCCCGCGTACACGCGTGTGTCCTGGTGCACAACGACCGAGCCGTCCGCACCGTCGTGGGAGGCGATGAGCCGCAGCCGCCCGCGCTTGTCGGCGGCGCTGAAGTTCTTCTGCTCATAGCCGGGCGGCATTCGCTGCGCCTCGGGCTGAATCCAGATCTGCAGCAGGTGCACGGGCTGCGCGGCGGACGGATTGAACTCGCTGTGAGTCACGCCGGTGCCGGCGCTCATGCGCTGCACGTCACCGGCGCGAATGATCGAGCCGTTGCCCATGGAGTCGCGGTGCTGCAGCTCGCCGGCGAGGATGTAGGTAACGATCTCCATGTCGCGGTGTCCGTGCTTGCCAAAGCCCTGCCCGGGAGCGACACGGTCATCGTTGATGACCCGCAGCACCCCGTACTCGCCCCAGCGCGGGTCGTAGTACTCACCGAAGGAGAACGTGTGGTAGCTCTTCAGCCAGCCGTGATCGAAGTAACCCCGCTCGGCACTGCGGCGAACCTGCAGCATGATCCGTCAGGCGCCGCGCTTGAGCATCAGCTGCCAGGAATACACGACCCGGTCCTTCAGCAGCAGCATGCCTGAGGAGCGGTAGTTGTCAGGATCGCGCTGGCCCAGGTGCTCGGCGCCGTAGTAACCGGACGCCTCGCAGCCGTACATCGAGATGATCGACGGGCCGATGGCCGCGAACCGGCCCTGCAGCTTGCCGAACATCGCGCTCTCGAATGTCCATTTCATGCCGGTGTGCTCGGGGTTGGGCGGCTCGATCAGGTACGCGTGCACGAACTCCGCCGGCGGGGAGCCGAGCACCTTCAGCGTGCCCGACAGCAGCCAGCACTCCGGCCGGTGCGCGATCTCGGTGCGGCCGACCGCCTCGAGCGGCTGGCCATCCGCCTGCCAGAGCGTGCCCTTCGAAATCCACACCCCCGGCTCGAACAGAAACGTATGCGCCATGGATCCATTATGGCGCGCGCTGGAGGTTTCGGGGTACGTTCCAGGGACGCGACAGCGAAGGGTGACTTATGTTGACCGAACGCATCTGGTCGGGGAACTCCTTACGCAATTTTCACTACCTGATTGCCTGCGCGGAGACCGGCGAGGCGCTCGCCGTGGATCCGCTGGAGTGGCAGCTGTGCCTGGCCGCGGCACGCAAGCGCGGCTGGGAGATCACGCAGATCCTCAATACCCACGAGCACGAGGATCACACCGGCGGCAACGCCGGGCTCAAGGCCGCGACCAAGGCGAAGGTAGCGGCGCACGCGGGCGCTGCGGCGCGCATCGGCGGCGTCGACCGTGGACTCACGAAGGGCGACGTGATCAAGGTCGGCCGCACGGTCGAGCTGGAGTGTCTGGACACGCCGGGACACACCATGACGCACGTGTGCCTGCTTTCGCGCACCGAGGAGCCGGCGCTGTTCTGCGGCGACACCCTGTTCAACGCCGGCGCTGGCAACTGCTTCAATGGCGGCAAGCCCGAAGCCCTCTACGACACGTTCGTCACGCAGCTCGCGCGGCTGCCCGATACCACCCATGTCTACCCGGGCCACGAATACCTGGCGCGCAATCTCGAGTTCACCCTCGACCGCGAGCCCGGCAACGAGGATGCCGCCGGATTCTTGAGCAAGGCGCGCCAGGCGGAGCCGCAAGCTGCCATGGTGACCACGCTCGCCGAGGAGAAGCGCGTCAACACCTTCTTCCGGCTGCAGAACCCAACCGTGATCGCACGGCTGCGCGAGAAGTTCCCGGACCTCGGCGAGCATCCGGATGCCAGAACCGTGTTCGTGAAGCTGCGCGAGCTGCGCAACCGCTGGTAACGGGCGCGCGGTGAGCGTCACTGCAGATACTTGTCCATCCACTGCAGGTAGCGCTCGAAGCGATCCGCGAGAAAGCTCGGCCGGGTCAGCACGTGATACTCACCGGGATACACGATGAGCTGCGTGGGCACGCCGAGGGTGCGCAGCGCCTGGTACATCTGCTCGCCGCCGCCGATGGGCACGTTGAAGTCCTTGTCACCGCCCAGGAACAGCGTGGACGTGTGAATCCGATCGGCGTGGAAAAAGGGGTAAGAGACCTTGAGCCAGAGCGCCGTATTGCGCCACGGTGGCCCGAGCTCCGCGTCGTACTGCACCACGTACTCGTCCGTGCCGTAGGTGGAGAGCTGATTGCCGCTGCCCGCGCCGCTGATCGCCGCCTTGAAGCGCGCGTCGCTGGCGATGACGTAATCTGTAAGGAGTCCCCCGTAGCTCCAGCCGCCCAGCCCTAAGTGCGCCGGATCCGCGATCCCCTGTGCGATCGCGTAGTCGGCGCCGGCCAGCAGGTCCTCGACCTCCCTGTGTCCCCAGTCGGCGATGATGCTGCGGGCGAACTTCGCACCGCGCCCGGTG
>CATPBM010000047.1 GCA_955652625.1 uncultured Steroidobacteraceae bacterium | reverse complement strand
TGTTCGGGGAGCTGGGGTTCGCATCGCTGTTCGACGTGCAGCTGCCGGCGGATTTCAAAAACCCCGACCGCTACAGCGTCGTCATCAGCGAGTCGACACTCGGTCTGCCTGATCGCGACTACTACCTAAAGGATGATCCGCAGCTCAAGGAGCTGCGCAGCAAGTACGTCAGCTACATCGCGCAGATGCTCACCCTGGGCGGCGTCGCGGATGCCGCCGGCAAGGCTCGTGACGTCATGGCGTTCGAGACCGCCGCCTCTAAGGTGCAGTGGCCGATCGAGAAGCGCCGCGACGTGGACTTCGTCTACAACCCGCGCACCAAGCAGCAGTTGCTCGCCTTTGCACCCGCCTTTCCCTGGCAGGCATTCCTCGAGGCCGAGCACCTCGGCGCCCGAGAGGACCTGGTGCTCGGCGAGCTCAGCGCGATCCACGATCTTGCTGAGCTCTTCCACCACACCCCGGTGCCGACGCTGCAGGCCTTCCTGACGTTCCACTATCTGAGCAGCCACGCGCCTTACCTGCCCAAGCGCTTCGACGAGGCCCGCTTTGCCTTCTACGGCCAGACGATGCGCGGACAGCCGCAGCAGCGCGAGCGCTGGAAGCGCGGCGTCGATGCGGTCGACGACGCGGTCGGGGAGTCGGTGGGGCGGTTGTATGTCGCGAAGTATTTCCCGCCCGAGTCCAAGGCGCAGATGCAGGAGCTGGTCGCGGACCTGCGCGCCGCGCTCAGTGCGCGCATCGATGCGCTCGACTGGATGACGCCCGAGACCAAGACGCGCGCTCACGAGAAGCTCGCCATGTTCACGCCGAAGATCGGCTACCCGGACAAATGGAAGGACTACTCGGCGCTCGTGATCCGCCACGACGATCTGCTCGGCAATGTGCGCCGCGCGAACGAGTGGCAATGGAACTATCAGGTCGCGCGCCTCGACAAGCCGGTCGATCGCGCCGAGTGGCAGATGACGCCGCAGGAGATCAACGCCTACTACAACCCCTCGAACAACGAGATCGTGTTCCCGGCCGCCATCCTGCAGCCGCCGTTCTTCGACCCCAACGCCGACGCTGCGGTGAACTTCGGCGCGATCGGCGCGGTGATCGGACACGAAATCGGGCACGGCTTCGACGACCAGGGGCGCAAGTTCGGCCCGGACGGCTCCATGAAGGACTGGTGGACGGCGCGGGATGCGGAGGTGTTCAGCGCGCGTACCGCGCGCCTCATCAAGGAGTTCTCGGGCTTCGAGGCACTTCCCGGGCTCAAGGTGAACGGCGCCAACACCATCGGCGAGAACATCGGCGACCTGGGAGGGCTCAACATGGCCCACGAGGCGTACGTGATCTCGCTCAAGGGTGAGGCGGCGGCGGTGATCGACGGCTTGAGCGGTGACCAGCGCTTTTTCCTCGCCTACGCCCAGGTGTGGCGCGAGAAGTACCGTGAGGGGGCGCTGCGCCAGCTGGTGATGTCGGACGTGCACAGTCCGTCGCGCTTCCGCGTCAACGGCCCGCTGCCCAACATCGACGCCTGGTATGCGGCGTTCAACGTGCAAGCGGGGGACAAACTGTACATCGCGCCTGCGGAGCGCGTGCGGATCTGGTGAGCTGCGTTACGCCGGCTTGACCACGGCGAGCACGACGATCGCGACCAGCAGCAGCAGCGGCAGTTCGTTGAACAGGCGGTACCAGCGCTGCGAATGCGCGGGGCGCGCAGCGCGCAGCGCCCGCATCAGCTGATAGCACCAGGCGTGGTAGCCGACCAGCGCCGCGACCAGCAGCAGCTTGGCGCGCAACCACCCGAGCGCGAGATAACCCGGCGCGGCGATGATCATCGATGCGCCGAACAGCACCGCGAGCAGCGCGCCGCAGGTCATGATGAAGAACAGCCGCCGCTCCATGACCACGAAACGCGCCACGCCCGCCGCATCGGTCGTGGCCACGTGATACACGAACAGGCGCGGCAGGTAGAACAGCCCGGCAAACCAGGTGACGACGAACACCACGTGCAGAGCCTTGAGCCAGAGCATCAGGCGATTGTAGCGGAAGGCGCGCCCCGCGCCGTGAGTGAGGCCATCGCCCGGCGCGGCCTCTGGTAGCATGGCCGCCCCGATTTGCGCAAGCCACGGCACCCAATCATGCCCAACACACCGGCCGCCGCCGATGCCACGCTCTTCCCAAGCAACATCGACATCGCGCAGCGCGCCCGGATGCTACCCATCGTGCCGCTGGCGCACGAGCGGCTGGGAATCCCGCAGGAGAGTCTCGAGCCCTATGGGCGCTACAAGGCGAAGGTGGCGCTCGACTACGTGGCGGGCCTCGACAGCCGCCCCGACGGCAAGCTGATTCTCGTCACCGCGATCTCCCCGACGCCGGCGGGGGAGGGCAAGACCACCACCACGGTCGGGCTGGGCGATGCGCTGAACCTGCTGGGCAAGCGCGCCGTGGTGTGTCTGCGCGAGCCGGCCCTTGGGCCGGTGTTCGGCATGAAGGGCGGCGCTGCCGGCGGCGGTTACTCGCAGGTCGTGCCGATGGAGGACATCAACCTGCATTTCACCGGCGACTTCGCCGCCATCGCGCTCGCCAACAACCTGCTCGCGGCACTCATCGACAATCATATCTACCAGGGCAACCAGCTTGGTTTCGACGTGCGCCGCATCAGCTGGCGGCGCGTGGTGGATGTGAACGATCGTGCGCTGCGCCAGATCGTGATCGGCCTCGGCGGCAGCGCCAACGGGGTGCCGCGCGAGGACGGCTTCGACATCGTCGTGGCCTCCGAAGTCATGGCCATCCTGTGCCTGGCCGGGAGCCTCGCGGACCTGAAAGAACGCCTCGGCAAGATCGTGGTCGGCTACCGCGCCGATCACACCCCCATCCTCGCGCGCGAGCTCAAGGCGCACGGGGCCATGGCGGCATTGCTCAAGAGCGCGCTCGCGCCCAACCTGGTGCAGACGCTCGCCAACAACCTGGCTTTCATTCATGGCGGACCGTTCGCCAACATCGCGCACGGCTGCAACTCGGTGATCGCCACGCGCACGGCGCTCAAGCTCGCCGACTACGTGGTGACCGAGGCGGGGTTCGGGGCGGACCTGGGCGCGGAGAAATTCGTGGACATCAAGTGCCGCAAGGCCGGATTCAAGCCCGGCGCCGCGGTGATCGTGGCGACCGTGCGCGCCCTGAAGTACCACGGCGGCGTGGAGCTCGCCGACCTCAAGGAGGAGAACCTGGCCGCGCTCGACAAGGGTGTCGTCAACCTCGAGCGCCACATCGACAACGTCGTCAACCGCTTTGGCCTGCCGTGCGTGGTAGCCATCAACCGTCGCGCCGAGGACAGCGCCCGCGAGATCCAGCTGCTGATCGACCGCATCGCCCCGCACGGTGTGCGCGTCGTCGGGGCGACTCACTTTGCCGAAGGCGGCCCGGGAGCCGTGGAGCTGGCCCGCGAGGTGGTGCGGCTCTGCGACAAGCCCAACGGCTTTCGTTACGTGTATGAGGATAGCGCCTCGCTCTGGGACAAGATGAAGGCGATCGCCACCAAGGTCTACCACGCCACCGACATCACGGCGGACACCAAAGTGCGTGCGCAGATCCGCCAGCTGCAGGAGGGCGGCTACGGCCACTACCCGGTGTGCGTCGCCAAGACGCAGTACTCGTTCTCCACTGATCCGAAGTTGCGGGGTGCGCCCGCGCACCACGTGGTCAACATCCGTGAAGTACGGCTCGCGGCAGGGGCTGAGTTCGTGATCATGATCTGCGGCGACATCATGACCATGCCAGGGCTGCCGAAGGTGCCGGCTGCCAACAGCATCGACGTCGACGCCGACGGCCGAATCACCGGCTTGTTCTGAGGCGCGCATGCCTTTCTGCGAGGCGGACCCGTGGCGACTTCAGTACTTCGAGGGCATCGAGTGCCCGGCGCACGTGCGCATCCCCACCGAGGATCCGGACGGGTACCAGTGGTACCCGGCGCAGCGGCTGATCTATAACAAGCTGTTCGTCACCGAGTCGCAGGGTCTCGCCTGCGCGCCGCACGGGGTGCCACCGCGGCGGTTCCCCGTGTTCAGCAAGCCGATCTTCAACCTGCGCGGCATGGGCGTGGGCAGTCGGGTGCTGACGGATTTCGCGCACTACCAGCGGCACATGACGCCGGGACACTTCTGGATGACGCTGCTCGAGGGCGAGCACGTGAGCTCGGATGCCGCGATCGAGCGCGGCCGGGTCGCGTGGTGGCGGCATTGCCGCGGCACCCCCGCAGCACAGGGCACTTTCGATTACTGGGTGATTGAAGCCGGGCAGCGCGGGCAGCTCGAGGGCTATCTTGCAGGGTGGGTCGCCCGGCATCTGGCGGACTACACGGGGATGCTGAACCTCGAGAGCATCGGTGGCCGCATCATCGACGCGCATCTGCGCTTTGCCGATCAGTGGCCGGACCTGTACGGCGCGGGCTGGCTGGATGCCGTGGTCGGCCTTTACGCGCGCGGCCATTGGCACTTTGCCGACCGCGAGCGTCGCGACGGCTACAGCGTGGCGTTATTCGGCCCGCACGGCCGCGAGTATCGGTATCCTCCGGCGGAGCTGATCGCGCAGGTGCGCCGCATGCCGCAGGTGACCAGCGTGCAGATCACCTTCCATGCGGATCGTCCGGCCGCGGCTCACCCCATGCCTCCCGGGGGCTTTCGCCTGGGGCTCGTCAACTGTCGGGATCTCGAAGCAGGCAGGGCGGCGCTGGCGCCCTTGGCGGAGTTCTTCGGCGTGTGACCGTCAGCGGCTCCAGTGCCTGCCGCGGGCCGCGGCCTCGGCGTTCGCATCGAGTGGCTCCCCGCTGATGAGCTCATCCGCGGCACGCATCACGGCCGGCGGCAGCGCCGCGGCCGCCGGGCGGTAGGCGCCCGGGGCAGTGACCGGTGAGGCGGCGGCGGTGAGCAGCTGCAGCCGCCAGCTGCCGTGATTGTGGCAGGCAAGTCCTGCGAGCGCGCTCTTGTCGCGCAGCATGAACGTGCGGCAGTACTCCCCGTCGCGGGCGCGAAAGCTGACACCGATCTGCACCGGCGCGTCGCGGCTCTGGCGACTGGCGAGCTGCTCCGACAGCGCACGCGACAGAACGCCGCCCGCCAGCACCTGACCCTCGCGCGTGCTCAAGGCAGCGTCCGCGGGCGGGCGCAGCAGCAACGGGGCGAGCAGCGCCCCGGCGACCAGGCTCGCCGCAATCGCGCCCCATTGCGGCCAGGACCAGCGCGGCGCGCTGGCGCGCGGGCGCTGCAGCGGCACGACGTTGTCCGCACGCGCATTGGCGGGGGCACTGCGCACCGTGTTGAGCAGGCGCTCCGGCAGCGGCTCATCGAGCACCGGGTCGAACGCGCCGCTCAGGCGCGTGCGCAGCCTCTGGTGACGGGCGACACGCTGCGCCAGCTGCGGATCATCCGCCATGGCGGCTTCCACCGCGGCACGCGTCGCGGCGTCGAGCTCGCCGTCGGCGTACGCCATCAGAGTCTCCTCGCTGAAAGTCATGCCACGTTCCTTCAGATCTCACCGAGCATTGCCTGCAGCGCTTCCCGAGCGCGCGCGAGGCGGCTGGTCAGCGTCCCGATCGGCACCTGCATCACGTGGGCAGCCTCCTTGTAGGAGAGCCCCTCGATCAGTACCAGCGCCACCGCGCTGCGCTGCTCCTCGGGCAGACGCGCGAGTGCGTCCTGCACCGAAAGCGCCTCGACCTGCGTGCCCTGGGATGCGTCGCCGACGTTCTCGGCCGCCTCCGCGGGGGCAAACAGGTGTGCGCGCCGACCGCGCGCGCGCAGCTCATCGATCCAGGCGTTGCGCATGATGCCGTACATCCAGCCCGCAAGCGGCGCATCGGGCCGCAATTGCCCGGCGCGCGTCAGCGCCCGCTCGATCGCGAGCTGCACCAGGTCATCGGCGTCGTGCGCGTCGCGGGCCAGAGTGCGCGCAAAGCGCCGCAACCGCGGCAACAGTGCGACCAGCTGCGCGCGCAGCTCCGCAGGATCCGCGCGCATCCCTAACCTGCCACTACGCTCATGCCCGTCATTTTCTTCCATTTCTTTCCTGGGCGGGCAGGTTCCACTAAGGTGCGCGCATGCGCACGATCGTGACCGCGTTGTGCCTGCTTGTGTCGCAGTTGGCGGCCGCCCAGGTCGGCCTGCCCTCCGCGCGCTTGCCGGCCGCCCCGGGCGTGACATTGCCGAACCTTCCCCGGACCGGCCAGCCCGTGGCGCCCGAGGCGGCGCTGGGGAACGAGCTCGATCCGCAGCACCTGCGTCAGCTGCGCAGCCTGCGCGTGCGCGAACTGCTGCGCCGGCACCGCGATGTGATCGAAGCCGATCCGCGCGGCGCTCCCATCGTGCGCGGTGAGGTGCTGGCGCTGGCGCCGGCGGATGCTGCCTTGCGGGCCGCGGCTGCGGCTGGACTCTCGGTGGTGCGCGAGCTGCCGCTGGAGGCGCTGGGCACGCGCGTCGTCGTGTTGCGCGCTTCCGGGAGCACCGCCCGTGCGCTCGAGCGGCTCAGGAGCCTCGATTCCGCCGGCGCGTATGACTTCAACCACGTGTACACCGGCAGCGGTGCGCTAAGCGCGCCGGGCGGCACACAACCTGCCGCCGCCCCGCACGGCGCGATGTCTGCCGGCGCCGCGCCCGCCGAGGCTGCGGGCGGCATCGGGCTGATAGACAGCGGCGTGGACGCAACTCACGAAGTGTTCGGCGCTCTGGCGCTTCATCAGCACGGTTGTGGGGGGCATCCCGTGCCGGCCGAGCATGGCACCGCCGTTGCCTCGCTGATGGTCGGGCGCGCGAGCGCCTTCCACGGCGCAGCCCCGGGAACCGCGTTGTACGCGGTGGACGTGTTCTGCGGCCAGCCTGCCGGCGGCGCGGTGGATGCCGTGGCGGAGGCATTTGCCTGGCTGGTCCGCGAGCGCGTCGCGGTCATCAACGTGAGCCTGGTCGGGCCGCCCAACCGCCTGCTCGCGGGGATCGTCGAGGGCGTGTTGGCGCGCGGTCATATCGTGGTGGCCGCCGTGGGCAACGACGGCCCGTCCGCGCCTCCGCTGTACCCAGCGGCCTGGCCGGGCGTGGTGGGCGTCACCGCGGTGGATGCGCGCTCACGCGTGCTGGTCGAGGCGCAGCGCGGTGCACAGGTGAAGTTCGCCGCGCCCGGGGCCGACATGGCCGCGGCGAAACTCGCAGGCGGCTACGCGCGGGTGCGTGGTACTTCGTTCGCCGCGCCGATTGTGGCGGGCCTGCAGGCCAGGGGCCAGCAGGCCCGCCACAAT
>CATPBM010000046.1 GCA_955652625.1 uncultured Steroidobacteraceae bacterium | reverse complement strand
TCGCCCTGCGCGATGTCGAATTCGCACGGCAGCGTCCGCCCCATCGCGAGACACCACCCTCCAAGGTTGGCCGTTGCCGAGCCCGTGGCCGGATCCTCGAGCACCGCGCCGCCTTTGGGGAAGAAAAAGCGCGCCACCAGCCCGGTGCCTGCGGATGCAAACACGTATACCTGGCGCGGTCCGTCGGCGCTGGCGAGCTGGTCCAGCAGATCGCCACGCACCCGAACGCGGCGCACCGCCGCCTCACTGAGCGGAACGATGAGCTGCTCCCTGCCCGTGCTTACCCACAGGGGCCGCTCGCCCAGATCGTGCTCATCAAGCCCCAGCAGCGCCGCCAGCATGAGCCGCGGCTCCTGAACTTCGCGCCACTCCGGCGCCCGCGCCTGGAACGTCCAGCGATCGGCGGCGGCCCGCACCGATATGATGCCCGCGGCCATCTCCAGCGTGAGCCTGTCGCCGCCCAGGCCAAGCGCCCGGCACACGTGCGCGGTGCCGAGCGTGGGATGTCCCGCGAACGGCATTTCGTAGGCGGGAGTGAAGATCCTCACGTGGGCGCTGGCACGCTCGGAGGGCAAAATGAAAGTCGTCTCGGAAAGATTGAACTGCAGCGCAAGCGCCTGCATTCTTGCCGTATCGAGCGCCTGCGCGCGCTCGAATACGCACAACGGATTGCCCGACAGAGGCGCGCGCCCCTGCGTGAAGACGTTCACGATACGATAGGCGTACGCACTCATCGCACGCGAATTCTATCTCATGCTGGAGCGATCACAGCTGGTGACGACCGACTTACTGTTCCGGAGCGATGCTTACTGCAAGACCGCCGACGCGCGGGTGCTGTCGGTGAGCGCGCGCGGCATAGAGCTCGACCGCACCGTGTTCTACCCCCAAGGTGGCGGACAGGCCGGCGATGCCGGCGTCCTGGTGCGCGCCAGCGGTGAACGGCTGGTGATCGCCGATACGCGCAAGGGCGAGGGCCACGATCGCGTGCTGCACATCCCGGCGCCCGGTGGCGCGCTGCCCGAGCCGGGCGAGGCCGTCGCACTGCAGATCGACTGGCCGCGGCGCTACCGCCTGATGCGCCTGCACACTGCGCTGCACCTCATGTCATGCGTCATCACGGCCCCGGTCACCGGGGGCAACATTGCGCCCGACAAGGGGCGGCTGGACTTCGACATCGAATTGCAACTTCTGAACGCTGCGCACATCGAGCGTGAGACCAACGCCCTGATCGCCGCCGGAGCCGGCACCGAGACCGTGTGGATCACGGATGCGGAACTTGACGCCCAGCCGGAACTGGTGAAAACCATGAGTGTGCAGCCACCACGGGGCGCCGGCCGCGTGCGGCTGCTACGCATACCGGGCATTGACCTGCAGCCGTGTGGCGGCACGCACGTGGCCAACATCGCGGAAATCGGCGCCATCCGGGTGCTCAAGATCCGCAGCGAGGGCAAGCACAACAAGCGTGTGGAAATCGCGCTTACTGGTAGCGACTGATCTCCAGTCCGTTGCCGACCGCCAGCAACACCGAGCTCATGTCCGCGGCGGCGCGCACGCGCTGGCGGTATGCCTTGGCGTGCACCCGTGCGCTTTCCGGCTGCAGCATATTGTCGGCGACGATGATCGCGCCTTGCGCCAGTTTCGCGTGCAGCAGGTCGAACACCGGTACGTACAGATCCTTCCACAGGTCGATGAGCACGAAATCGAACGGCCCGGGAAGCGTGGCGAGCGATGCAAGGGCATCGCCGACCCGAAACTCGACGTAGCTCTCGAGCCCGGCCCGGGCGAGCTGCGCCCGCGCATGTTCGACCTTGGCCGCCTGCAGCTCGAGCGAGATCACCTTGCCGCCGACGGCGCGCGCAGCTTCGGCAAGCCAGGTCGCGGAGTAACCGTAGGAGCTGCCTACTTCGAGAATCCGCCGCGCTTCGGCCTCCTTGACCAGAAGATTCATCAGCGTGCCGGCGGCACGGCCCACCGGCAGCAGCATCTCATCGCGGCGCTGCATGGCTTCCTCGGCGGATAACTTGCTCCAGAGCTCCTCCTCGCGCCGCGCGCGCGCTTCGTAATCCTCGATCACTGCCAGTACGGCTTTTTCCATTGATTCTTCCTCTCAGGCGGCGCCCGAGAAGTACTCCTGCAGCGACGCTACGCCCAGGCGCTTGGCCTCAAAGAGACTCTCGAGATGCTCACGCGAGTTGACCAGCCCGCGCGCGCGTAAAATGCCTTGCTCATCGAGCAATGCGGCAAAGGGCAGGCGGCTGACCTGGTAGGCGAGCCCCAGCGCGGCGGATACCACGTACGGGATGCCGTCGAGTCCCTGGCTGTGCACGAACTCACGCTGTGCCCCCGGGTCCCCGTCGCTCGCCAGGATCATGTCCATCCAGGCCCGCTCATCCTTGCGGCTCGACCGGACCGCCGGCAGGAGCGATTTGCATACCGGACAGGACGGCGACACGAACAGCAGCAACGTGCTGCGGCCATCGGCGCGCGCGCCGCCCACGTGGTGCGCCGCGCCTTCCAGATCGGCCACCTCCAGCACGGGCGCCGGTTCGCCCACCACCAGCCCGCGATTGAGCATGAGCGCACCGGCCGGCGCGATGCGTTCGTGCAGCACGCCGAGCTGGCGGACAAGGGCGAGCACCACGGTGGAAAGGAGGAGCACCAGCGCCCAAAGAACTGCATTGGAGATGGCCAGCGCCGTCATCTCGGGCCTCGCAATACGGCGGTGCGCGGGGCCACACGCCCCAGCAGGCGGTCCACACTCAAATATAAGAGTGCCGCGACCGCGGTGCCTGCCCCGATGGTCAGCGCATCCGCCGGCTGCATCGGGCGCGCGAGCCACGGCAACTCCAGGGCGCCGAGCAGCGCTGCCAGAAACACATTGCGCCACACCATCCATGCGGCGATCGGCCGGCGCTCGTCCGCTCCGCCGCAGCCGCAGGCCAGATCGCGGCGGCCACGCCTGAGGTTCACCCCGATGGCGCAGGCGTAGCTCAGAAGCAGCGCCGCGCCCGCGCTGCTCGCCCCGGTCCGCGAGGCCGACGCCAGCATCCCCGCGCCCACCATCAGCTCGAGCATGGGCACGAGCCATGAGAATCGCGCGGCAGCGGGCGGCAGCACCTCGTAGGCGCGAAAGACTTCGGCAAAGTGCGCAAGGTTGCGCAGCTTGTGAAGCGCCGCGCTCGCGAACAACAACGCGAAGGCTCCCGCCAGCAATGCACCAACGGCCGGGTCGATCATGCGGCCATGATAAACCACTCACCGTGTAGTATCCGCAGCACATCGCGCTGAAGCCAACGGGTCCCGCCGCATGAACGCCTTACAGCTCACGGATGGCGAGTTTCGCGCCCTCGCGGCGCGCGTCACCGATCTCGCCGCCGACTATCTAAGGGGACTCGCCGACACACGCGCTTATCCGCAGGTATCGGGGGAAGACGTCGCGCACGCCTTTGACACACCCCTGCCGGAGGCCGGATTGCGCGCCGGAGCATTCGATGCACTGCGCGATGTGCTCGCCTTGTCGCGCGCGCCGACGCCGCGCTTCTGGGGTTACGTGTTGGGATCGGGCGAGCCGGTTGCGGCGCTGGCGGATCTGCTCACGAGCGTGCTCAACCAGAACGTCACGGCCTGGCGCTCCGCGCCCGCCGCGGTTGCCATCGAGCGCCAGGTCGTACGCGCCCTCGCCACGGCCGTGGGCTGCGATGGTTTCACCGGCAGCCTCTGTGGCGGCGGCTCCATGGCCAATCTCATGGGACTTGCCATGGCGCGCGAGGCAAAGCTGCCCGCGAACGAAGCCGGTGCGCGCGTCGGTGTGGTGTACGCCTCGAGCGAGGTGCACATGTCGATCCCCAAGGCCGTGGCGCTGCGCGGTCTGGGGCGCGAGAACCTGCGCCTCGTTCCCGTTGACCGGCAGTATCGCGTGAACGTCGAGCTGTTGCGCGCGGCCGTGGCCGCGGACCGCGCCGCGGGACTTGAACCCTTGGCCGTGGTGGCGAGCGCCGGCACGGTCAACACCGGGGCCATCGATCCCCTCGCGGATATCGCCGCGATGTGCCGCGAGCAGCGCCTCTGGCTGCACGTCGATGGGGCGTACGGCGCGCTGGCAGCGCTTACCGTTCCGGAGCAGTTCGCCGGCCTGGATGCCGCGGACTCATTGTCTCTCGATGCCCACAAGTGGCTCTACCAGCCGCTCGACTGCGGCATGTTGCTGTTCAGGGATAGGGCGGCCGCGCGCGCCGCGTTCTCTTTCACCGGGGACTACGCCAGGTCAATCGCCTGCGATCCGCTGGAAGCATTCGCATTCTTCGACGAATCCCTGGAGCTGTCGCGGCGCTTCCGGGCGCTGAAGCTGTGGCTGTCGTTGCGTTACCACGGCCTCGGGGCATTTCGCGCCTCCATACGCGCTGACCTGCAGCACGCGCAACAGCTCGCGCACCTGGTGAGCGGGAATGCAGCACTCGAGTTGCTCGCACCCGTGGCCCTGAGCGCCGTGTGCTTTCGCTACCGGCAAGGTGCGAGCGCGGCCGAGACCGATCAGCTGAATGCAGCAATCCTCAGGCGTGTCGTCGAGCGCGGCCGCGTGTACCTCTCCAATGCCACGCTGCGCGAGGGGTTCGCACTGCGGGCCTGTTTCGTCAATCACCGTACGACGCCGGCGGAGGTTGCCGAGATCGTGCCGGAGGTGCTGGCCGCCGCGCGCGAATTGCGCGGCGCGATCTGACCTGCCAGGGGCGGACAGCTTCAGCGCGCAGGCTTCATGGACGTGCGCAGGTCCTCTTCCCAGAATTCCTGCGGCCGGCGGGCGGGCGCGGATCCGCGCGCCTGCTCGAGCTGGCGCAGCTCAACGCGCCGGATCTTGCCTGAGATCGTCTTGGGAAGCGCTGCGAATTCCAGCCGCCGGATGCGCTTGTAGGGCGATACGCGCTCGCGCACGTGCTGCAGGATGGCGGCGGCCGTCGCAGCGTCGGGCGCGCAGCCGGACGTGAGCACGACAAAGGCCTTTGGCACCGAAAGACGCAAGGGGTCGGGACTCGGTACCACCGCCGCCTCGATGACTGACTCGTGCTCGATGAGCACGCTCTCGAGCTCGAACGGGCTGATGCGATAGTCGGAGGATTTGAACACGTCATCCATGCGGCCGACATAGGTGAGGTAGCCCTCCTGGTCGCGCGCGGCCACATCCCCCGTGTGGTAATAACCGCCAGCCATGGCGCTCGCGGTGCGCTCGGGATCATCGAGATACCCCTGCATGAGGCCGAGCGGTCGGTGCGCCAGGTCGATGCAGATCTCCCCCTCGTCGCTCTGGCGTCCCTCGGCATTGAGCAGCACGATTGGAAAGCCCGGCAGCGGGCGGCCCATCGAGCCGGGCTTCAGCACCTGGCCGGGCGAGTTGCCCACCTGCGCGGTCGTCTCTGTCTGGCCGAATCCGTCGCGAATGGTGATTCCCCACGCGGCGTGCACCTGCGCAATGACTTCGGGGTTCAACGGCTCGCCGGCACTCGCCACCTCGCGCAAGCGCACCGGCCAGTCGCGCAGATCGTTCTGGATGAGCATTCGCCACACTGTCGGGGGCGCGCAGAAAGTCGTGACATGGCAGCGTACCAGCTGATCAAGCAGCGCACGCGCATCGAAGCGCTCGTACTGATAGGCGAGGATGGTGGCCTGCGCGTTCCAGGGCGCGAAGAAGCTCGACCAGGCGTGCTTCGCCCAGCCCGGCGAGCTCAGATTCAGGTGCACGTCCCCGGGCTGGATCCCCAGCCAGTACATGGTCGAGAGGTGCCCGACGGGGTAGCTCACGTGAGTGTGGGCGACGAGTTTCGGCCGCGCCGTGGTGCCGGAAGTGAAATACACGAGCAACAGATCATCGGCCCGCGTGGCTGCCGTTGCCGCGGCACTCGCCGTCACGGCATACGAGGTGGCGTACCCAACCCAACCGGCCACAGGCC
>CATPBM010000045.1 GCA_955652625.1 uncultured Steroidobacteraceae bacterium | reverse complement strand
TCGCCGGATCCGGGGACCTTCGGGCCCGACGTGTTCAGCCCGGCCGCGCGGCCTCCACCCGCTCGATGAGCTCGCTCGCGTAGGGGTTGCTGAGGAAGGGCGAGAAGAAGCTGCTCGGCGGTGAGAAGCTGACCTCCTTGCCGAAGCGGCACGGATGCCGGAGGGTCAGCGTGATGCGCGGCGGGTTGACGAACTGCGTATAGCCGACATTAATGACGTCGGCAAGCGCGATACGCTCCTCGTCGGACCCGAAGCGCACGCGCAGCGCATCGCCCTCGTCGAAGACTTCGTCCGCGAGATCCAGTACGAGCCTGCGCAGGACGAAGTACCCGATTACGAACAGTAGCAGCGGCACGATGAAGACCGGGGGCGGCACGGGTTTCGCGGCCCGGACGCCCGCCAGCGCCGCTACCACCGACAGAGCTACCAGCGCGAACCACAGCACCGGGAAGACACGTTTGAGAAAAAACGTCTTGCGTGAAGAGACGCGCCTGCCCGTTCCTGCTGCCAACACTCTGCTCCCCACGCCGGTGGACAAATAGTTGCCGAGGCAGTAATATCATCGGCAGTAATTTCGCCGTCAGTCATAGGATAGCAAGCCGCCGCATGAGCCGGAAAAGCGCCGTGAGAGCCCGGCCGCGCGCGAACGTGCAGCCCGAGCACGCGGGATCGGGCGTCGGCCCCCTCATGGGCCGGGCGCGCGCCTCGCTGCTGTCGGCCCTGGACAGAGAGCTCGAGCGCTTCGGCCTGAACGGCATGCAGGTCGCGGTGCTGAAAAATCTGGCGGAGGACAGCGCGCGCACCGCAGCGGACCTGTGCCGCTGCATGCACTACGACACCGGCGCCATGACCCGCATCGTCGACCGGCTGGAGGAAAAAGGGCTGCTGCGCCGCGAGCGCTGCCGCGAGGACCGCCGCGTGGTGTTTCTGCGCATCGCCCCCGCTGGCCGGGGGCAGCTGCCGCGGCTCGTGGCCGTCGGAGCGCGCGTAATCGAGGCGCATCTCGCGGGTTTCAGCCAGGCGGAGATCGCGGCGCTCAAGGACTACCTCGGACGGATGATCGATAACGGACGACCTGGGGGGCAGAATCAGGACTTGTCTACAGGCGGTAAATCATGACTACCCGAACCTCCGTCGCGGCTGCAAGCCTGGCCGTACTGCTGGCGGCTTGTGTCGATCGCGGCAACTGGAAGCCCGCGCCGAAGCTGGCCCCCCATGATCTGAGCGCCGCGCGCTCACTCGGGGGCGCCACACTCGACCCGACGGCCTGGCCGGCGGACGCGTGGTGGCGCAGCTACGCGGACCCGCAGCTTGATGCGCTGGTGGACGAGGCGCTGGCGGGCAGTCCGTCCCTGCAAACCGCCGAGGCGCGCTTGCGTGCCGCCCAGGCGCAGGCTGTCGCGGCGCGCGCAGCAAGCCTTCCCACGGCGACGCTGGATGCGAAGGTGACCCGCCAGCGATACCCCGAGCACTATCTGTATCCCCCCCCGTTTGCTGGCAGTGACATCACCGACGCCCGCGCCGCGCTCGATTTCAGCTACGACCTGGACTTCCTGGGTCGCAACCGCGCGCTGCAGGCGGCGGCGCGCTCGGGCGTGCAGGCGGCCGAGGCCGATCGCGCGGCCGCGCGCCTGGGGCTGGCGGTGGCAGTGGTGCAAGCCTACGTCCAGCTCGGTCTGCAGTACGCCCTGCTGGATGTGACCAACGACAATCTCAAGCAACAGACGGCGATCCTTGATCTCACGCAGCAGCGCGTGAACGCGGGCCTGGAGAACATGGCGCGCGTGAAGCAGTCGGCAGGCCAGCTGGCGCTGACACGCGCCGGGGTTGCCTTTGTCGAAGCCAGCATCGAGCTGGCGCGCAATCAGCTCGCCGATCTGATCGGCGCCGGCCCCGATCGCGGTCGGGATCTGAAGCGGCCGCAGCTCAGCGCTCCGGCGGACATTGCTGTGCCCTCCGTGCTGCCCGCGGAGCTGCTCGGACGCCGTCCGGATGTGGCCTCGGCGCGGGCGCAGGCGGAGTCCGCCTCCCAAGGGGTGAAGGCCGCTGAAGCGGATTTCTACCCGAACGTGAATCTGACAGCATTTGCCGGCTTCCAGAGCTTTGGGCTGTCGCGGCTGTTCGAGGCATCAGACCGTGTCGTGGGCGCGGGGCCAGCGCTGTCTCTGCCGGTATTCAACCGCGGGCAGCTGCGCGGCGCCCTGTATAGCCGGCAAGCGCAGGCGGACCTGGCGGTGGCACGGTACAACCAGACGCTGCTCGATGCGGTGCGCGAGGTGGCCGACGTGGTGGCGAACTGGCGGGCGCTCGAGCGCGAGAGCGGCGAGCAGGAGACTGCGCTCGATGACGCGCAGCGCTCCTACGAGCTCACCACCGAGCGCTATCGCGCCGGCCTGGACAACTATCTGAGCGTGCTCTCGAGCCAGAACCAGGTCCTGCAGGCACAAGGGCTGCGCGCCCAGCTGCAGGCGCGGCGCCTCGCCTTCAGCGTCGATCTGGTGCGCGCGCTTGGCGGCGGCTACGCGGCGCCGGCGACCTGAGGCCCGTACTGAGGAGCAGGTACGCGATGGATGCCAGCGTCGAGACCGCTCCCTCACCCGTTACCCGCTCGCTGCAGCAGCGCCGCCGCAGGTGGCTCGTCATCCTCACGGTGGCCGTGCTCTTCATCACCCTGGTGACGCTCGCCTGGTGGCTGCTGTACGCGCGGTACTACGAGAGCACCGACGATGCCTATGTCGCCGGCGACCTGGTCAACGTCATGCCGCAGGTGAGCGGCACCGTGGTGTCCATCGGGGCGGACGAGACCGATCTGGTGCACGCGGGACAGGAGCTCGTCAGGCTCGACGCAACCGATGCGAGCATCGCGCTGCAGGATGCCGAGCAGCAGCTGGCGCGCACGGTGCGCCAGACTCGCACGGTGTTTGCCAATCGTGACGAGCTGACGGCGGTCGTCAACCAGCGGCGCGCCGACCTCGCCCGGGCGCAGGCCGACTTCAACCGCCGCAAGGATCTCACCGTGAGCGGCGCGGTGTCCGCGGAGGAGTTCGGGCACGCGCGCGATGCGCTCAGCGCGGCGCGTGATGCGCTCATCGCGGCGCAGAAGAATCTCGCCGCCAGCGCCGCGCTGGTGGGCCGCACCGCGGTCGCCGACAACCCGGACGTGCGCGCGGCCGCGACCCAGGTGGAGCGTGCCTGGCTTGGAGTGCAGCGTACCAGCGTGCGCGCGCCGGTGACCGGCTACCTCGCCAGGCGCAGCGTGCAGCTCGGCGATCGCATCGCGCCGGGCGCGCCGCTCATGGCCATCGTACCGCTCGAGCGGCTACGGGTCGAAGCCAACTTCAAGGAGGTGCAGTTGAATCACATGCGCATCGGCCAGCCGGTGGCGGTGTTCACCGACCTGTATGGCGGCCGCGTCGAGTACCACGGCCGGGTGGCCGGGCTCGGCCTCGGCACGGGCGCCGCATTCGCGCTGCTGCCAGCCCAGAACGCCACCGGCAACTGGATCAAGGTGGTGCAGCGCGTGCCGGTGCGCATCGCACTCGATCCGCGGGAGCTCCAGGCGCATCCGCTGCGCATCGGCCTGTCGAGCAAGGCCACCGTTGACGTTCACAACGACTCCGGCCAGCAGCTCGCGCAGGCGCCGCGCCAGGAGCCGCTTCTCGCGACCCGCGCTTTCGACATCGACCGTTCCGCGATCGCGACGCGTATCGCGCAGATCATCCGCGACAACATCCGCGAGGGAGCCGCGCCACTGACCGAATGAGGGTCAGTCGAGCTTCAGGTAACACAAGGGCAGGGCGGTGGTGTATTTGATGGTCTCGAGCGCGAAGCTCGCACTCACGTCCTGGAACTCCACCGCCGAGATGAGCCGCTTGTACACGACGTCGTAGGCGTCGATGTCCGGCACCACGATGCGGATGAGGTAATCGACATCCCCGCTCATGCGGTGAATTTCCGTCACCTCGGGAATGTCCCGCACCGCGCGCACGAACTTCTGAAACCACGCCTCGCTGTGATTGCCGGTCTTGAGGGTGACGAATACCGTCGTGCCGACGTTGAGCGAATGCGCATCGAGCAGGGCCACGGTCTGGCGGATGATGCCGTCCTGCTGCAGCTTCCGGATGCGCCGCCAGCAAGGGGCCTTGGAGAGGCCCACGCGATCGGCAATTTCTGCGGCGCTCAGTTCCCCGTTTCCCTGGAGCAGTTCCAGAATTTTGGCGTCCAGCTTGTCCATGAAACACCGATTCGGTTAAGCCCCGTTGCACGCAACATTGTTGCGCAGGCAGGCCTGGTTTGCCATCTATTTGCAACCGCGTAGCTCGCCCTCAGGGCTAGCATGCAAGGGTGGATCTGATACGCGCCTTTACTGAGCACCCGGCATCGGTCGGGGAGAGCTATACCGAGCATCTCGTGCGGGCCCTATGTTTCGGCACGCGCATGGTATTTGCCGGCGTTGCGTGTCTGGTGCACGGCGTCCTGCCGTTCCTGTTTGTACGCACCGGCAGCCGCGCGATCACCGAGCTCCATGAGCGCATAGTCGTCAGCCGAAGCGTGCCGGCCACCCCGATCGCGAACGACAAGCGGCTTTCGCTTTAACCGTGCGGGCGCTGCTGCGGGCGCTCACCCCCGCCCTTACTGCGGTGCGCCAGGCTGCGCCGGGCCTGGCAGTCGCCATCGCACTCGCCGCCCTGGCTCGCGGCATGGCGTCGGGCCTGGCGCAGGGCGCCGGCGGACTGCCGAAATTTCCCTTGAGTCCCGTCATGTGCGCCGTAGTGCTCGGCATGCTGTGGCGCAATACCGTCGGCGTGCCTGCCTGGGCGACCAGCGGACTCAAATGGGCCATGCACCGCTTGCTGCGCATCGGCATTGCCCTGGTCGGCTTGCGTCTCACACTCGGCGGCGCGGGCGCCATCGCGGTAACGGCGCTGCCGGTCGCCGTGAGTTGTCTCACCGTCGCGCTCCTCGCGGGCCTCGGTATTTCACGACTGCTGGCGGTGCCGCGGCGCCTGGGGATCCTGCTCGCCGTCGGCACCGCGGTGTGTGGCTGCACGGCGGTTGTGGCGCTGGCCCCCGTCATCCGCGCACGCAATGCGGAGACTGCGTTCGCGGTCACGTGCGTGGTCCTCTTTGGCTGTATCGCCATGTTGTTCTATCCGTGGGTGGCGGGACACTTCCTGGCCGCCTCGCCGGTGCACGCCGGCATCTTCCTGGGTACCGCGATTCACGACACGTCCCAGGTCATCGGCGCGGCCCTCATTTATTCGCAGCAGTCGGGCGCGCCCGCGGCGCTCGCCGCGGCGAGCGTGGCGAAACTGCTGCGCAATCTGTCGATCGCCGTGCTCATCCCCGCCGCCGCCTGGCTCACCCGGCGGCACGAGGCGCAGGACGCGGAGGGGTCGAAGGCGTTAGACGGCCAGCGCGCGCCGCTCGTGCCGCTGTTCGTGCTCGCGTTCGTCGGCTTCATCGTGGCGCGCACTGTCGGGGACGCACTGTTCCAGAGTTCCGCCACGTTCTGGCAGGCGCTCGTGAACACCGGCTACACGGCCTCGGACCTGTTCCTCACTTGCGGCATGACCGCGGTGGGCCTGTCGGTCTCCTTCACCGACATGTGGCGCATCGGCTGGCGGCCGCTCGCGGCCGGGCTCGTCGTGGCGACCCTGGCGGGTGCCTGCAGCCTATTGCTCACCAGCGGGATGCTGCACTTGCTCCCCTGACGGGCGCGCGCGGCCGCGCCGCACGCTACACTGCACCCAACAACAAGCGGCCTGGGTAATGCCGCCCCACACGGAGAGAGCATCGATGGGGAGCGCACGATCGAAAATGTCGCGCCGTGCGGCCGAAGCTGCGGTGCGCACGCTGCTGCGCTGGGCGGGCGAGGATCCGCGCCGCGAGGGGCTGCTCGACACGCCGCAACGCGTGGTGGATGCATACCGCGACTGGTTTTCCGGCTACCAGATCGACCCGGCCGCATACCTGCGGCGCACCTTCGAGGAGGTAGGCGGCTACGACGAGCTGATCGTGCTGCGCGATATCTCCTTCGAGTCGCATTGCGAGCACCACATGGCGCCCATCATCGGGCACGTGCACATCGGCTATCTGCCCGCGAACAAGGTGGTGGGCATCAGCAAGCTGGCGCGCGTGGTCGATGGCTACGCGCGGCGTTTGCAGGTGCAGGAGAAACTCACCGCCGAGATCGCCGACTGCATCAGCGAGGTGCTGAAGCCGCGCGGCGTCGGCGTGGTGGTGGACGCCGTTCACCAGTGCATGACGACCCGCGGCGTGCACAAGCGCGGCGTATCGATGGTCACCAGCCGCATGACGGGCGTGTTCCGCAGCGATGCCCGCACCCGCGCCGAGTTCCTGCGCTTCGTCGATAGTTCCGGCGCCCGGGAGGTCTAGCTCGGCGTCGCCCTCAGATCATCGCGGCGGCGGTGGCATCGGCGCGCGAGGCGCGCTTGCGTTCCTGCTCCTTGAGGAAGCGCTTACGGATGCGGATGGAGACGGGCGTTACCTCGACCAGCTCGTCGTCGGCGATGAACTCCACCGCGTACTCGAGCGTCAGCTGAATGGGCGGCGTCAGCAGGATGGCGTCGTCCTTGCCGGCGGCGCGGATGTTGGTGAGCTTCTTGGTCTTGATCGGGTTCACCACCAGGTCGTTGTCGCGG
>CATPBM010000044.1 GCA_955652625.1 uncultured Steroidobacteraceae bacterium | reverse complement strand
CTCATCCCACATGGTGCGCGAGCACGTGGAGTGGGCCCTGCAGCAGCACCGCTGCGCAGCCTGAAGCGGCGGTGCGCGTTCGCACCCCGCTCTGCAACGCGCCGTCAGGTCGGGTCGGGTGAGGCCCATGGCCTGAACCTCTCAGGACCGGCTGACTTGCACGTTGTCGATGAGCCGGGCCCTGCCTAAGCGCGCGGCGGTGAGCACGACCAGCTCACGTGCTTCGGGCGCCGGCGCGCCGAGGTCCGCAGCCTGGCGCACGCAGAAGTAGTCCAGGCGAAAACCGGCATTCTCCAGCGCCTGCAGGCCCGAGCGTTCGATGCTCGCGAACTCCGCGTCCCCAGCGCGCACGCGGTTCGCGGCCGCCTGCAGCGTGGCGTAGATCTTCGGCGCCAGCGCGCGCTCCGCGGGCGTCAGGTATTGGTTGCGCGAGCTCATGGCAAGCCCGTCGGCATCGCGCGCGGTGGGCGCGGCGACGATTTCCACCGGCATGCACAGCTCGGCCACCATGCGGCGGATGACGGCTAGCTGTTGAAAGTCCTTCTCTCCGAACACCGCCACGTCCGGCTCGACGATGTGGAACAGTTTCGCCACGACGGTGCTCACGCCCTCGAAATGACCAGGGCGGAACTCGCCGTCCAGGATGCGCGACAGTCCCGGCACGTCGACGCGCGTGGCGCGCTCGGAGCCGTATGGATAGATCTCAGCGACCTCGGGCATGAACATGAGGTCGCAGCCCGCCGTGGACAGCATGCGCTGGTCCTCGCGCGGGGTGCGCGGATAGTGCGCGAAGTCCTCGTTGGGTCCGAACTGCATCGGGTTCACGAAAATGCTGGCGACGAAGCGCTCGCCGTGCCGGCGCGCGGCCTCGATGAGGCTGACGTGGCCAGGGTGCAGGTTCCCCATTGTCGGCACAAATGCCACGCGCCGCCCCTCGCGGTGCCAGCCGCGCACGCGCTCGCGCACAACGGCGCTGGTGGTGACAGTTTCCATGCGCTCCTTGAGAGCTAAGCCTGTGCGTGCCGGCCTTAGGTTCAGAAGCAATGCTCGGGGGCAGGGTATTCGCGCTGTTTGACCGCGCGCACGTAACGCTGCAGCGCCTCCAGATTGCTGTGTGCGCCATCCATGAAGTTGCGCACGAAGCGCGGCTTGCGCCCGGTGGTGATGTCCAGCATGTCGTAGCTGACCAGGATCTGTCCGTCGGTGTCGGGGCCGGCACCGATGCCGATCACGGGCACGTGCAGCTCGGCGGTGATGGCCTTGCCGAGCGCGGCGGGAATGCATTCCAGCAGTACGATGTCCGCGCCGGCGGCTTCCAGTCGCCGTGCCTCCTCGGTGAGGCGCGCCGCCGTCTCGCGTTCCCGCCCCTGCACGCGAAAGCCGCCGGTCTTGTGCACCGACTGGGGCTTGAGTCCCACGTGCGCACAGACCGCGATGTCGTGGCCGGCGAGGAACTCGACGATCTCGGTCTGCTTGCCTCCGCTTTCGAGCTTCACCATCTTCGCCCCACCCTCCTGCATCAGCCGCACCGAGTGGGCGAGCGCCAGGTCCTTGGACGGATAGCTCATGAAGGGCAGATCGGCGATCAGGAACGGGCGGTGCAGGCCCCGTGCCACGACGGCGGTGTGATAGACCATGTGTTCCATGGTGACCGGCACTGTGGTGTCGTGTCCCTGGATGACCATGCCGAGCGAGTCCCCGACCAGCACCGCGTCTACGTCCGCCGCGTCCAGCAGCACCGCGAAACTCGCGTCATAACAGGTGAGGCTCGCGATCTTCTCGCCGTCGGCCTTCATGCGCGCGAGCGTCGCCAGCGTCACTGGTGGCCGGCTCGCGTCGCGTTGCAGGTGCGTGTACATGTGTGGTGCGAGTGTAGCTAGATCGCGCGGCTGCGCAACGGGTTGTAGTACAGCCGCCCGCGGCTCATGCGTTTGATGGCGGCGAGCAACTCATCGTAGTCGCGTTGGTTTGCGATGGGGTCTATGGACGCAGCGTTGACGATCAATAGCGGCGCCGCCTCGAATTCGTGGAACAGGCGCGCGTAGGCCTCGTTCAGCCGCTCCAGGTACTGCCGGTCGATGTGCTGCTCGTAGTTGGCCCCGCGCTTGGCGATGCGCTCGACCAGCACGTCCACCGGGGCCTGCAGATACACGACGAGGTCGGCCTTCGGCGCCTGAATATCGAGCTTGGCGTAAAGCTGTTCGTAGAGTGCATACTCGGCATCATCGAGCGTGACACGCGCGAACAGGCGGTCCTTTTCCAGCAGGTAGTCCGCCACCCGCACCGGCGCGAACAGGTCAGCCTGTTTGAGGGCGGCGAGCTGCTGCGCCCGCTGCAACAGAAAGTACAGCTGAGTCGGCAGGGCTCCGGCGCGCGGGTTCTTGTAGAAGCGCTCGAGGAAGGGGTTCTGCGCCGCCTGCTCGAACACGCCTTGCGCCGCGAGGCTCGCGCACAGGCGCCGCGCTAGGCTCGTCTTGCCGACGCCGATCGGGCCTTCCACCACGATGAACTTGTGGGTTGCTTCGCTCGCCATGACCTATAACGGTCTCAGTCCCTCGGACGTGACGCGAGCGGCGAGCTCGGCCACGCGGCCGAGTCCGGGCAGGTCGAGATCCGGGGCAATTTCGGCCAGAGGATACAGAACGAAGTTGCGCTCCACTATCCCGGGATGCGGCAGCGTGAGTGACGCCTCCTGACGCTGCTCGAACCCATAGGAAAGGAGATCAAGATCGATCACCCGTGGTCCCCAGCGCTGGCGCTTCTCCGGCCGACCCATTGCGGCCTCCATGGCACGCAAGTGCGCAAAGAGCGCCGGGGCCTCGAGGCGCGTGAGAAGGCCGACGACGGCGTTGACGAAGTCAGGTTGTTCGACCGGCCCGAATGGGCGCGAGGCATACAGGCGCGAGGTCAACACCACGCGAGTAACCGGCAGCTGCGCGAGGCGTTCAACGGCGCTGCGCACCTGCGCGCGCGGCTCGTTGAGATTGCTGCCCACCCCGACGTAGGCGGGGCGCCAGATGTCCATGCGTTCCTCAAGCCGGCGTGGTGGCAGAACCGGGGCGGCGCCGGCGCCGGCGGCCGCGGCGCCGCGCACCTTGCGGTGCGCGCGGCTGAGCATCGCCCGTGAGCGCATCGGCCATCCGCCCGCGCTCCTCCACCGGCACCTCCTGCAACTTAGTCCACCATTGCGCCATTTCCGGCGGCGCGAGCCCGAACTGCGCGCGCAGCAACAAGAGGTCGTAGGCGGCGCGGAACCGCGGGTGCTCCAGGACACGCAGCGCCCGCCGGCCCCGGGGGTGCTCCAGACGCGGCTGCAGTGCGAACATCTCGCGCACTCCCAGCGAGAAGCGCTTCGGGATGGCGATGCGGGTCTGCGCCTCGCGCATCGCACGCTCGCAGGCATCGAGAATGGTGGCGAGCTCATGCCAGCGCGCCGGGGGGGCCGTCTCGATGATGCCGGCGATCGGCCCATATAAAAGGAGCGCGAACAGGAAGGTCGGCGTGACGGGCTTGTCGGCCACGATACGGGCGTCGGTGTTCTCGAGGCCCTGCAGCAGCAATTTCTCGACGAGGCTGCCCGGATGGCTGGCGAAGTAGGCGTCGACGGACGGCAGCAGGCCCGCGAGCAGGCCGCGGCGGCGCAGCACCGTGAAACTGCGCGCACCATGCCCGGTCAGGAACAGCTTCAGCGTCTCATCGAACAGTCGAGCGGGCGGCACGCCCGCGAGCAGCTCACGCAGGGTGCCGATGGGTTTGGCGGTTGCAGGATCGATTTGAAATCCAAGCTTCGCCTCGAAGCGCGCGGCGCGCAGCATGCGTACCGGATCCTCGCGAAAGCGCGTCTCCGGATCGCCGATCAGCCGCAGTGTGCGCGCGGCGATGTCCTGCGCGCCGTTCACGTAGTCCCAGAGCGAGAAGTCGGCGATGTTGTAGTACAGCGCGTTGGCGGTGAAGTCACGACGCCACACGTCCTCGTCAATGGTGCCGTAGACGTTGTCGCGCAGGATGCGCCCGGAAGAATCGAAGGCACGGTGCGCAGGATCGTCGCCGTCGCCGGCGGTGCCGCCCCGCGGCGTGCGCGCGGAAGGTGAGCGCGCCGGGGCGGGCGGCTCGGGTTCCAGTGGCGCATCGTCCATTTCCGGCGCCTCCCCGTCCTCGGGGTCCGCTTCCGGGAGCGGTTCATCTCCCTGTGAGGGGGCACTGGTGGCGCGAAACGTCGCCACCTCTATGATGTCGCGCCCAAAGAACACGTGAGCCAGGCGGAACCGACGGCCGACGAGCCGGGAGTTGCGAAACAGCCGCTTGATCTGCTCCGGCAGCGCGTCGGTGGCGACGTCGAAGTCCTTTGGCTCAATCCCGATCATCAGATCGCGCACGCAGCCACCGACGAGCAACGCCATGAACCCCGCATCTCGCAGTCGGTACAGCACCCGTAACGCGTTTGGCGAGATGTGGGAGCGGGAAATCGCGTGCTCGGATCGCGGGATGATCCGAGGCGCAGCGGCAGGCGTCGCGAGGGACGCGTTGGGCGAGTTCAATTCCTTGGCTTTCGCTTGAGCAATCGGGACGGCTCTCTATAATACCGCGCTCCTGCATCCGGCCCCGCAGCTCCGCTCCCTTCGTCTAGAGGCCCAGGACATAGCCCTCTCAAGGCTGTAACACGGGTTCGAATCCCGTAGGGAGCGCCATGAAATCAATGACTTACTTCTGATCGTTGAGTCCGTTCGGAATCTGTACGGAAAGTTGTGCCATCCATGAAATGGTGGATGACGAAACCCGCCGTACTACTGCTCTTTGGCGTCGTTCTAGCGTCGACGGTCATGGCGCTCGGCACCGGCACGGCTCAACGAGACCGCCAGCAAGCAGGCCAAGACGCGGGAGACGTGTTACTTCTCGAGCATCGATCAGAATTCGCACATGCTCTGGGGCAAACACGAACCGGAATTGCTCGAGACCTACCGCGCAGAGGACCCAGCCAT
>CATPBM010000043.1 GCA_955652625.1 uncultured Steroidobacteraceae bacterium | reverse complement strand
TCGTTCACACCGCGCGACAGGAAGCTGTCTTCAATGTGCATGAGCTTCATCTTGTCGCGCACCAGTCCCAGGAACTCGAACGCGTCGACCTCCGGCTGTCCGCGCGGCTTGCGCACGGCGTTGACGGCCGCCTTGAGCAGGTAGACGTTGTTGACACCGGGGATCTCGACCGGGTACTGGAAGCCGAGGAACAGGCCCGCGCGCGCGCGCTCCTCCGGGGCGAGGGAGAGCAGGTCGCGCCCCTGGTAGAGCACGGTGCCGGCGGTGATCTCATAGCCGGGGCGCCCGGCCAGCACGTGCGCCAGGGTGCTCTTTCCTGAGCCGTTCGGACCCATGATGGCGTGCACCTCGCCCGCGCCCACCTCAAGCGTCAATCCGTTCAGGATGTGCTTGCCGTCAACCGTGACGTGCAGGGCATGGATGCTCAGCAGGGGGGGGGGCGGTCCTCATCCCACGGCCCCTTCAAGGCTCACGGCCAGGAGGTTTTGGGCTTCGACGGCGAATTCCATCGGCAGCTCCTTGAACACCGACTTGCAGAAACCGCTCACGATCATGTTGACCGCATCCTCCTGGGCGATGCCGCGCGCCAGGCAGTAGAACAGCTGGTCCTCGCTGATCTTCGAAGTGCTCGCCTCGTGCTCGACGGTGGCGGAGGGGTTCTTCACTTCCACGTACGGAAAGGTATGCGCGCCGCATTTGCTGCCCATGAGCAGCGAGTCGCACTGGGTGAAATTGCGCGCGCCGTGCGCGCTGGGCAGCATCTTCACGAGCCCGCGGTAGGTGTTCTGGCCGTGGCCGGCGGAGATGCCCTTGGAGATGATGGTGCTGCGCGTGTCCTTGCCGATGTGGATCATCTTCGTGCCGGTGTCCGCCTGCTGGTGGTGGTTCACCGTGGCGACCGAATAGAACTCGCCGATCGAGCCTGCCCCGCGCAGCACGCAGCTCGGATATTTCCAGGTGATCGCCGAGCCCGTCTCCACCTGGGTCCAGGAAATATGCGCATTGCGTCCGCGGCACTCGCCGCGCTTGGTGACGAAGTTGTAGATGCCGCCCACGCCGTCGGCATTTCCCGGATACCAGTTCTGCACGGTCGAGTACTTGATGTAGGCGTCATCGAGAGCGATGAGCTCCACGACCGCCGCATGCAGTTGGTTTTCATCGCGCTGAGGCGCGGAGCAACCTTCAAGGTAGGACACGTAGCTGCCGGCATCCGCGATGATGAGCGTGCGCTCGAACTGCCCGGTGTTCATGGCGTTGATGCGGAAGTACGTCGACAGTTCCATCGGGCAGCGCACGCCCTTGGGCACGTACACGAACGAGCCGTCCGAGAACACCGCGGAATTGAGCGTCGCGAAGAAGTTGTCGGAATAGGGCACGACGGTGCCGAGATATTGCTCGATGAGCTGCGGGTGCGTGCGCACCGCCTCCGAGAACGGGGCGAATAACACGCCGGCGGCCGCCAGGCGCTCCCGGAAGGTCGTAGCCACCGACACGCTGTCGAACACCGCGTCCACGGCAACACCGGCAAGGCGCGCGCGCTCGTGCAGCGGCACGCCGAGTTTCGCGTAGGTCTCGAGGAGCTTCGGGTCGACCTCGTCGAGACTCTTGGGCCCGTCCTTCTTCGCCTTCGGCGCGGAGTAGTAGGAGATGCCCTGGTAGTCGATGGGCGCGATCCGCAGGTGCGCCCAGTGCGGCTCCTTCATGGTGAGCCAGTGGCGCAAAGCCTTCAGGCGCCACTCCGTGAGGAAGGCCGGCTCGCGCTTCTTGCGCGAGATGAGGCGTACGACGTCCTCATCGAGGCCCGGCGGCACCGTGTCGGAATCGATGTCGGTGACGAAGCCGTGCCGGTAGCCGCCCGCGATCAGCGCCTCGAGCTGGCGGTTGCCGTCGTTCATGGGCTCGCTCACGAGCGCACCGGCGTGCGCGCAGCCGCCGCCTTCATTTCGCGCTCGAGCGCCGGCAGCCGGGCCGGGGCGGCATCGAGCCCGGCGAGCTGCGCCAGGCTCACCTCGTACAACGAGCGGCGGATGGCGAGGTTCAGGCGCTGCCACACGCGACCCACGCGGCAGGTCTGCTCGATCTCGCACTTGCCGTGGCCCGCGGCGCAATCGGTGAGCGCCATCGGGCCTTCGAGGGCATCCAGGATGGCCGCGGCGCTGATCTGCGCGGCCGGGCGCGCCAGCTGGTAACCGCCATGCAGACCCCGTGTCGAGGTCACCAGAGCCGCGCGCTGCAGCTGCTTCAGTAGCTTGCAGACCGTGGGAGCGGCAATGCGTGTCTGCGCAGCGAGTGCAGTGGCGGTCTGCACGCGTTCAGGCTCGCTCGCAAGCGCGGCGAGAAGCACGGTGGCGTAGTCGGTGAGCCGGCTGATGCGCAGCATGGGGCACCCTCGTAAACTAGGACTAGTTTAGTACTGATTGGCCACGGAACCAAGTCGACCGCTGCCGTTGCGGTACCGGTGGATGCGGGCAAGGAGCCCCGTGGCAGGCGCCCGAGGGGGTCGGCGGCCTCCTGGAGGTGCGATTTTGCTATCCTTGGCGCCCCCAAATTCAGGGGTTTGTTTCACGAGGGTGGAGTGTTGCGCACGCGCTCGAGCGCGTGAGCCGCCCGCCGTCAATGCTGGAGGCAGGAACGATGAATCCGAGCGAGCTGATGCATGTGGCGCGCGCCATGGTGGCTAAAGGCAAGGGGATCCTGGCTGCGGATGAGAGCACGGGCACTATCAAGAAGCGTTTCGACAGCATCAAGCTCGAGTCGACCGAGGAGCATCGCCGCGGCTACCGCGAAATGCTCTTCAGCGCTCCCGCCGCCGCCGAGTCGGTGAGCGGGGTGATCCTCTATGATGAGACCATCCGGCAGAAAACCAAGGACGGCACGCCCTTTCCCCAGTACCTGATGAAGCAGGGCATGATCCCGGGCATCAAGGTGGACGAGGGCGCGAAGCCGCTCGCGGGGTTTCCCGGGGAAACCATCACCGAGGGGCTGGATGGGTTGCGCGAGCGTCTGATCGAGTACCGCTCCCTCGGCGCACTCTTTGCGAAATGGCGGGCGGTCATCGACATCGCGGAGGCGATTCCGAGCTTATTCGCCATCAGGGCGAACGCGCATGCGCTGGCGCGCTACGCGGCGCTCTGCCAGGAAAACGGCATCGTGCCGGGGTTGATCGACAAGCTTGGCCTGACGGTCAGCGCCCTGCAGCTCGCGATCGACCGCGAGGTGCACCACATCGCCGACGGCGACCGCCCCTT
>CATPBM010000042.1 GCA_955652625.1 uncultured Steroidobacteraceae bacterium | reverse complement strand
TCAATGCCCAGAACTCGATCCTGCCCGCCGGCACGCAGAAGATCGGCGACCGCGAATACTTCGTCACCGTGAATGCCAATCCGAAGACGGTCGCGGAGCTCAACGATCTGCCGATCACCACGCGCAACGGCAGCGTGATCTACGTGCACGACGTGGCGCACGTGCGCGACGGCTACCCGCCGCAGACCAACATCGTGCGCCGCGACGGGCACCGCGGCGCGCTGATGACCGTGCTCAAGACCGGCAGCGCCTCGACTCTCGACATCATCAAGAGCATCAAGCAGCGCCTGCCGCGCATCCGTGATGCGCTGCCCGAAGGCTTCAACGTCGATCTGGTCGGGGATCAGTCGCTGTTCGTGCGTGCCGCCATCTCCGGGGTGGTGCGCGAGGCGGTAATCGCGGCCGCGCTCACCGCGCTCATGATCCTGCTGTTCCTCGGCAGCTGGCGCAGCACGCTCATGATCGCCATCTCGATCCCGCTGTCGATCCTCGCCTCCATCATCTGCCTGTCGGCGCTCGGGGAGACCATCAACATCATGACCCTCGGGGGCCTGGCGCTCGCGGTGGGTATCCTGGTGGATGACGCCACGGTCACCATCGAGAACATCAACATGCATCTCGAGCAGGGCAAGGATGTGGAGGACTCGATCCTCACCGGCGCCCACGAAATCGCGGTGCCGGCCCTGGTGTCCACGCTCGCCATCTGCATCGTGTTCGTGCCGATGTTCATGCTGGCCGGCATCGCCCGCTTCCTGTTCGTGCCGATGGCAGAAGCGGTGGTCTTCGCCATGCTTGCCTCTTACGTGCTGTCACGCACGCTCGTGCCGACGCTCGCCAAGTACTGGCTGCAGCCGCACGATCCGCACGCCGCGAGCCGCGCCCGGGGACTCCTGGCGCGCCTGCAGCAGCGCTTCGAGCGCGGGTTCACCGGTGTTCGCGAGCGTTATCACGCGCTGCTGGAGCGCGCGCTCGCGGCCCGCGGCCGCTTCGCGCTGCCGTTCCTTGCCGCCATGGCGGCGACGGCTCTGCTCGCCTTTCCGTTCGGCCGCTACCTGCCGGGCCTGGGACAGGATTTCTTTCCAAGCGTGGACGCGGGACAGATCAAGCTGCACCTGCGCGCCCCGACCGGGACTCGCATCGACGAGACTGCGGCGTTGTGCGATCGCGTCGAGGCGACGATCCGCGAGCTGATTCCGGTGCGCGAGATAAGCACCATCGTCGACAACATCGGCGTGCCTTACAGCGGCATCAATCTGTCGTACTCGACCTCCGCACCGGTGGGTCCGGGCGATGCCGATATTTTCGTGAATCTCACCGCGGATCATCATCCGACCGAGCAGTATGTGCACACGCTGCGCTCGCGGCTCGCCGCGCTGTATCCCGCCACCCGCTTCGCCTTCCAGCCGGCAGACATCGTCAGCCAGATCCTGAACTTCGGGCTCCCCGCCCCGCTCGACGTGCAGGTGTCCGGCTTCAACGTCGATGCCAACCGCCGCTACGCGAACGAGATGCTGAGCCGCATGCACTCGATCCCCGGCCTTGTCGACCTGCGCATCCAGCAGGACTTCGACTACCCGACACTGCACGTCGACGTCGACCGCAGCAAGGCGGCATTACTGGGCTTGTCGGAAACGGACGTCGCCTCCGACCTGCTGATATCGCTTTCCGGCAGCTCGCAGACCACCCTGTCCTTCTGGATCGATCCCAAGAGCGGCAGCCAGTACAACGTCGTCGCTCAGACTCCGCAGTACCGGCTCGCTTCCCTCTCGGACCTGGCCACCACCCCGGTCACCGCCAGTAACGGCAATGGCCGCTCGCAGATGCTGGCGAATCTTGCGAGCTTCTCGCGCGGTGTCTCGCCTGCGATCGTTAGTCACTATGACGCGACCCCGGTCATCGACATCTACGCGGCGGTCGATGGGATCGATCTCGGGTTCATTGCCTCGCAGATCAACCGGCTGGTTGCCGACACCAAGCAGTCTCTGCCGCACGGCTCGCAGGTCACGGTGCGCGGCCAGGTGACGACCATGACCGCTTCCTTTACGGGACTTCTGATCGGACTGGCAGGCGCGGTGATCCTCGTCTACCTCCTGATCGTGGTCAATTTCCAGTCGTGGCGCGATCCCTTCATTATCATCACCGCCCTGCCCGCAGCCCTTGCAGGCATTGTGTGGATGCTGTTCCTCACGCACACGCCGGTGAGCGTGCCGGCACTCACCGGTGCCATCATGTGCATGGGCGTGGCCACTGCCAACAGTGTGCTGGTGGTGAGTTTCGCCCGCGAGCGCCTGAACGCCGGAAATGATGCCGCCCACGCCGCCCTGCAGGCCGGATTCACACGCTTCCGGCCGGTGCTGATGACCGCGCTGGCCATGATCATCGGCATGTTGCCTATGGCGTTCGGCCTCGGCGAGGGTGGCGAGCAGAATGCGCCGCTCGGCCGCGCGGTGATCGGCGGCCTGGTGTTCGCGACCGTCGCCACCCTGTTCTTCGTGCCCACGGTCTTCGTCATCATTCACGGACGCCGGAGCTCGTGATGTCCGACCCGCTGTCCCCGCAATCCCCTCCGGGCGGCGCCGCCACGCATGAGACGCGCACGAAGCGCTACGCGCTGATCGCGGTCGTTGTCGCGGTCATCCTCGCGGTGTGGGGCATCACCAGCCGCATCCTCGCCCGCAACTCACTGCAGCACGAGGCCGCGAGCGCGGCGGTGCCCACGGTCCTGACCACGCGGCCCGTGCGGGGACCTGGCTCGGACGACCTGGTGCTGCCGGGCACCGTACAGGCGTACTACGAAGCCCCGATCTATGCGCGCACCAGTGGCTACCTGAAGGCCTGGCACACCGACATCGGGACCAACGTCAAGAAGGGTCAGCTCCTGGCCGAGATCGAGACACCCGAGGTGGACCAGCAGCTGCGCCAGGCGCAGGCGGATCTCGCCACCGCCCAGGCGAACCACGAGCTCGCGCGCACTACCGACGAGCGCTGGAAGGGACTGCTCGCGAGCCAGTCGGTGTCGCAGCAGGATGCCGATCAGCGCGCCGGGGATGCCGCGGCCAAGGCGGCGGCGCGGCAGTCCGCGGCCGCGAACCTCGCGCGCCTGCGCGATCTCGAGTCCTTCAAGCGCGTCGTGGCGCCGTTCGACGGGGTCGTGACTCAGCGCAATACCGACGTCGGTGCGCTGATCGACGCCGGCATGACCGCGGGCAACGCGCTGTTTCGTGTCGCCGACACTCACCGGCTGCGGATCTACGTCTCCGTGCCACAGCCGTACGCGGGCGCCATTCAACCCGGGCTCGCGGCACAATTGCAGTTCGCCGATCGGCCGGGGCAATCCTACACGGCCGCCGTCGCCTCGACGGCGCGCGCCCTGGACGCCACCTCGCGAACCCTGCAAGCTGAGCTGCAGATCGACAACGCCGCCGGAGAGCTGCTGCCGGGCTCTTACGCGCAGGTGCACTTCACGCTGCCGGGGAAAACCAACACGCTGCGCGTGCCCGTCAACGCCGTGCTGTTCCGCAGCCAGGGCCTCGTAGTCGCATCGCTCGACGCCGATCGGCGCGTGCACTTGAAGACCGTGACCGCAGGGCGTGACTTCGGCACCGAAATCGAGGTGCTCTCGGGAGTCAGCGCCGCCGACAACCTGGTGGTCAATCCGCCCGATTCCATCAGCGAAGGCGAGCAGGTGCGCGTGGCTCAAACGCCGGTGCAGGGAAACGCGGGAGCGAGGCCGCCGGGGGGCCACCCGTGAAGGCATGGCGGGCATGGCTGATGCTGCCGTTGCTGCTGGCGCTGGGCGGCTGCTCGCTCAGCCCGCGCTACCAGCGGCCGACCGTGCCCGCGCCGCCCGACACCTATAAGGAGGCCGGCGACTGGAAGGTCGCCACGCCCGCGGACAGCCTCGCGCGTGGTCCCTGGTGGACCATGTTCCACGACCCGGATCTGGACGGCCTCGAAGACCAGGTGGCGGATGCCAACCAGAGCCTGAAGGCCGCCCTCGCCCGGCTCGAGCAGGCGCACGCACAGACACGTATCGCGCGCGCCTCGTGGCTGCCGACGCTCAGCGCGCGGGGGACCGCCACCCGGGCTGAGACCTCAATGTATTCACTGGGCCACACCCCCGGCGCACCCCGAATCGGCAACTCGTTCGACCTTCAGGGGGATCTGTCATACGAGGTGGACGTGTTTGGCCGCATACGCAACACGCTCGCCGGGGCCCGCGCCACCGAGCAGGCGACGGCGGGGGACGTCGGCGCGCTTGATCTGAGCGTGCACGCGGATCTGGCGAGCGACTACTTCACGCTGCGCGGACTTGACATCGAGCAGCGGCTTCTCGACCAGACCGTGGCCGCCTACGCCCGCTCACTGTCGCTGACCGAGAATCTCTATCACGGCGGCGCCGCAGCCATCGCCGACGTCCAGCAGGCGCAGGCGCAGCTCGAGTCAGCGCGCACCCAGGCCGAGGACACTCGCCTGCGCCGTGCCCAGACCGAGCACGCCATCGCCGTGCTGGTGGGACAGGAGGCCTCGGGCTTCGGCATTGCCGCCCATCCCGAGGCCGAGACCCCGCCCCTCCCCGAGGTCGCATTTGGACTGCCTTCGCAGCTGCTCGAGCGGCGTCCGGACGTCGCCGCCGCCGAGCGGCGCGTGGCCGCCGCCAACGCCGGCATCGGCGTAGCCCGCGCGGCCTACTTTCCGGTGCTCGACATCCTCGCCTCGGCGGGGTCGCTGGCTCCCCAGACCGCGAAGCTCCTGACAGCGCCGAGCCAGTACTGGTCGGTCGGCCCGCAGCTCCTGCTCACCGTGTTCGACGGCGGATTGCATGCTGCGCAATCCGCGGCGGCACACGCCGCCTACGACGAACAGGTCGCCAACTACCGCAGCACAGTCCTGACCGCCTTCCAGGACGTCGAGGACAACCTCGCGACGCTGCGTCAGCTGCAGCGCGAAAGTCTCAGC
>CATPBM010000041.1 GCA_955652625.1 uncultured Steroidobacteraceae bacterium | reverse complement strand
GGCGAGGATCTTGCGTCCGGTGGGGTTGATGCGCTCGCCAATCATGACGAAGGGGCGCTCGAGGCCGAGCACAACCTCGCGGGTTTGAGAGCTGACTACGGTGTCGGTCATGAAGCCATCCTGTTTGGAGTCGTTTGTGGGTCGCGCCCCGGATACCACGGCACGCGGCCGTTGAGCACCCCGGAGCGCTCGATGATTTCGGCCACGCTCTCTTCCTGGCGGTAGGCCATGAGGTGCACGCCGTGCACGCCCTTCAGGGTGCGGATCTCCTGCACCAGTTCGATGCACAGCCGGCGGCCCTCGAGCGCGGGATCGTCCGCAGCGGCCAGGCGCTTGATGACCTGATCGGGGATGTGCACGCCGGGGACATGGGTGCGGATCCATTCGCCGGCCTTGGCCGAGCGCAGCGGACCCACGCCGACCAGGATGAATACCTTGTCCAGAAGCCCGAGATCCTCAACGTGCCTCATGAAGTCCTTGAGCAGCGGCACGTCATAGCAGAACTGCGTCTGGATGAACTGCGCCCCCGCGGCGACCTTCTTCGCCAGGCGTTGCGCGCGCCACTCGAGGGGGCGCGCGAAGGGGTTCTCCGCAGCCCCGAGCAGCACCCGTGGGGCGTAGCTGATCTTGCGGCCGGAGAGGAAATGATGCTCATCGCGCAGCGTGCGCGCGGTCTCGAGGAGCGTCAGCGAATCCAGATCGAACACCGGCAGCGCCTGCGGGTGATCGCCCGCCTGCACGCCATCACCGGTCAGGCACAGCAGGTTGCACACCCCCATCGCGGCGCCCCCCAGGATGTCGCCCTGGATGGCGATGCGGTTCCGGTCGCGGCAGGAGATCTGCATGATCGGCGCGTAGCCGACGCGCGTGAGCAGGGCGCACACGGCGAGACTCGACATGTGACAGTTGGCCCCGCTGCCATCGGTCGCGTTGATAGCATCCACATGGCCGTCGAAGATGCGCGCGCGCCGGTAGACATCTTCCGGATCCGCCGAGTCGGGTGGGGCGAGTTCGCTCGTGACGGCGAATTGTCCGGCGCGCAGCACGCGCTCGAAACGCCCGGGCGAGGTGTGCCCCGCAAGAATCGGCAGCGGATAGCCGGGAACCGGTTCGTCCTCGAAGATCACGGCAACTCCCCCACGCGCTGGCGCACCACGCGCAGCCACGAGGACTTGCCCTGCAGGCGCCGGTCCACAGCCGCCTGCACCTGCGCGAGGGCTTGCATGCCGCCGGGGATGCGTGCACTGCCCGCCACGGCCTCGAGCCACACGCACTTCATCTCGGGCAGCACTTCGCAATGGCCGTCGGCACGCACACCGCCACATGGTCCATTGCGCAGATTCTTGGGGCAGTTCATGGGGCAGGACATGCCCGTGGAGCTCAGGATGCACTGCCCGCACATGCGGCAGTCGAACAGCACGCCCTTCACCGAGCGTTCCAGGGCAGCGACGGGCCGTTCGAGGCGCTGATAGCCGATCCGCCGCAACAATGGATGCAACCTCACGAGGCAGGACTCGAAGCCTTTGTAGAAGGCGTTCAGCCCGCGGGCGTGACGCACCGACCATTGCCTGAGCGCGTACACCTACGAGCCTGCCGCAAGTCCCTTTGCCCGGATCAACGCCTCGAGACTCTCATCGTTGAAGCGCGCTTCGATGCGTGCCGCTTCGGCCGCGGCTTCCGCCTGAATGTCTTCGCCACAGGGGCGCGGATCGCTGCGCTTCCAGTCGGCCAGGTACGCATCCGAGGTGCCCTTGCCGGCACGCATGGCGGCCCGGTCACCGCTTCCTGGAAACGGGCGGACAGCTGGACTTTGGCGGTCTCGCGGCCGCGCTTGACGACGACCTGCGCGGGAATATCGCGCCAGGAGATGATGCTCAGGCTGGCCATGGCAGGCGCTGCTGGCCCGCAGCCAGAGTGGCGAGGCGCGTGCCCAGCTCTCCATACCCGGTGAAGCGGTATTCGAAATCGAACCCGAAGCGTGCGGCGATCGCGCGCGCCTGCTCGATCGCGCCCGCCCGTTGCGCCTGCGCGAGGTACACGAGCTTCTTGTAGTGGCGGAAGTACTCGTCGGCGAGCTGCGGATGGCGGTCCAGTCCCAGCGGCCGGATGACCAGGCGCTCGAAGTGTCTGAGCAGAAAATCGGTCAGGTAGAAGGTCCCGGGCTCCGCGTCCGAGAGTTGCGCGAACACCTGCGAGGTGGCGAGGAATTCGTAGCAGTGGGCGCCTGGCAGACGCTCGACGCCTTCCTCCTGCAGCACGCGGTCGAGCTGTCCGCGGGTGCCGCACTCGCCGTAGACGACAAAGATATTCGCGAAGCGTTGCTTGTGCAGACGGATCTCGGCGCGCACCGCCGGCGCGATCAGCTCCGGACGGTTGTGCAGCTGCGCGGGCAGGCAGCGCACCTCAAGCGCGGTCCAGCCGTTCGCGCGCCTGAGAGCGGCGATCTCGCGGGCTAGTGCCCCGCAGGCGATGAGCAGCGTGCGCGGGTGTTTGTGCATGCCAGACGCGGTTACGCCGCGCTGGCGGCGCGAGCCCCGGCCTTGGCCGCGCGGCGCGCGGCGAGCAGCGTCTTGGCGGTCTCGACCGCCACCGCGGCGTCGCGGCAGTACGCATCCGCGCCCACCGCCTTGCCGAATTCCTCGTTGAGCGGCGCCCCACCGACCAGCACGATGTAATCCTTGCGGATGCCCTTCTCGCGCAGGGTGTCGATCACGACCTTCATGTAAGGCATGGTCGTGGTGAGCAGCGCCGACATGCCGAGGATGTCCGGCTTGTGCTTCTCGAGCGCCGCCAGATATTTCTCGACCGGGTTGTTGATGCCGAGGTCGATCACCTCGAAACCTGCGCCCTCGAGCATCATCGACACGAGGTTCTTGCC
>CATPBM010000040.1 GCA_955652625.1 uncultured Steroidobacteraceae bacterium | reverse complement strand
TCCGTACATATACCTGGTTCGGCGGCCCCAGCGCGGGATGTTGACTCAGCAGCGCACGGACCTCGGCGGTGATTTTCGCATCCCCCCCGCATCCGTGCGATCCGCACTTTCGGTACGCGGTGTATTCGGCGCACCCGGCAAGGGGTCCCGCAAGGACGGTGGTCAAGGCCACGACACACAGTGTCTTGTCAGTTCTCATGATCTGTAGCATCGATGCGCGTTTCGCCCGGCAGCAGTGCGTAGGATGCCCGGAAACCTGTCCCCGGGCAGCACCTAGGGTCCGCTCCCCGGGCTTGCGCACCGGGAAAGGCTCCCGGGGAGGTAAGATCGGCGCTGATGGACGCATCACCGCTGGCAGGCTGGGAGAACTTCTACGTCATCGTCGGCTCGACTGCCGGGGGCCTGACGGGGCTTACGTTTGTGATCATAGCGCTGGTGCGGGATTTAGGGCGCGTCAACCCCACTGGTCTGCACACCTTTGTCACACCGACGATCGTACATTTCGGCGGCGTGTTGGCGTTGGCCGCGTTTCTGAGCATGCCGCATCAACACGTGTCGAGCCTGAGCGCCGGGTTCGGGGTTGCGGGCCTTGGCGGTCTGATTTACACCAGCTTCATCACGGTGAATATGCACCGTCAGCGCAAAACAAAGGCCTACGTGCCGGTGCTGGAGGACTGGATCTGGAACGTGATCCTGCCAGCCGTCGTGTCCTTCGGTTTGCTCACCGTAGCGATTCTCATCTGGTATCGGCTGGCGCCCGCCCTGTTCGCCGTCGCGACGCTCTCCCTCATGCTGCTGTTCATAGGCATTCACAACGCCTGGGACATCGCAGTGTGGATGACCACGAGAAAGCGCGATCCGCCCTGATGGGGGATCCACACGATTTATTCCTTGATTTAACCCCATTCGGGCGACTGCATCGCTTCAGTTATTGGGCTTCGCAATACTGGAGTCGACGTGAAGTACGTAACCTGTTTCGCGACACTCGTCGCATTGGCAGCAAGCTGCAATGCACTCGCCCTGGGCGCCATTGCCAGCGTTACGATCATCGACCGTGACAGTGGAGCTGCGCTCAGCCCGTATTATTTTCATGGCGAGTACTGGGTCGCGGGCAAGCCAGGGGCGAGGTATGCGATCGAGATTCGCAATTGCATCGGCGGGCGCGTGCTGGCGGTGACATCGGTCGACGGCGTAAACATACTTTCGGGAGCAACGGCTGGCTGGGATCAGGCCGGCTACGTGTTCGACCCCGGCGAGAGCTACCAGGTCACTGGCTGGCGCAAGAGTAACTCGGAAGTGGCCGCTTTCACGTTCAGCGATTCACGCGACTCCTATGCCGAACGTACCGGGCGGCCGGCGAACGTCGGCGTCATCGGCGTTGCGATCTTCCGTGAGCGCCAGCCGCAGGCTGCCTACAGACCCATGCGGCCCAGGATCACGGAGCGGGCCGGGGAGTTCGCGGCCCGGGCACGCGAGGCGCAACAGCCCCTTGCGACGGCCACCACCAGCCCAGTCGCGCCATCGCAAGACATGTCAGGAGGATCCGTGACGCCGTCCCTGCCGGCACCAAAACTTGGTACCGGTCACGGTGAGCGCGAATACTCGTACGTAGCGGACACCGAGTTCCGGCGTCTGCAGCCCGCGCCCAACGAGGTCATACGCATCCGCTACGACAGTCTGGAGAATCTGGTGGCGATGGGCATTGTCAGGGGACCACGCCCGCCTGTCCCGGCACCGAACCCGTTTCCCAGCTCGCAGGAGCGGCGGTTCGTACCAGACCCTCCGGGATGACGGGCGTCGCTGCCATAATGAAGTGAATGACGGACAGCGGCGAGAGTGACGAGACTCTGATTGCGCGCTATACACGCGGCGACGCCGCGGCGTTCCCAGTGCTGTATCGACGCCACGAAATGCGCATTTGGCGTTATCTCGAGCGCAACGTGGGCAACCGGGCGACGGCCGAAGAGCTGATGCAGGAGGTTTGGTTTGCCGTTGCCCGCGACTGCGTGCGCTACCAGCCCAGCGCGCGCTTCACGACCTGGTTGTTTGCGATTGCGCGCAATCGGATGCTCGACTCCATTCGAATGAGCCGACCGCAGGTGAGTCTCGACAGCCTCGGGTACGAAGCCGATGCGGTGGTGCAGCAACTGACCACGGAACCCAGCGTCGGACCACTCGCTGCAGCGGTGGTGCGCGATCAGGCGAACGCCCTTACCCAGGCCATCGGGCAACTTCCACCCGAGCAGCGCGATGCGTTTCTACTGCAAATCGAAGGTGATCTCAGTATCGAGGAGGTGGCCACGATCACGCGCAGCACTTCCGAGACGACAAAGAGCCGCCTGCGCTACGCCAGAACGAAGTTGCGCGCACTGCTGAGCGAGTACGCATGAACAGCGTTCCACCGAGTCACCCCCCACCGGATGACGTCGACGATCGGTATCGACGCGCCTCAGCGCTGGACCCCAGTCGCCCGAGCGAGACGGTGCGCCGGGCAGTGCTGGCTCACGCCGCGCAACTAGCCGCGCAGCGCGCGCCCGGACGCACGGCGGCGAATTCGCGATGGTGGCGCCCGGCGATGTTCGGAACCCTCGCGGCGGCGGGGCTCGCCGCACTGGTGATTGCGCCCCAATGGCGCGCTCCTCATTCACCCCAGGCTGGAGGGCCTTCTGCGCAGACCCCTGCGCGCACGTCCGTGCCCGTTGCGGTGGCACCGCCGCCGCCGCCCGCAGTTGAAGCGCCGCCAGCTGTGGCCAAGCCCCGCCCCTCACGCCAGAGATTTGACAACCCCTCGGCTGCTGATCGCGCGCGGCCGCAAGAGCAGGGGACGAACGCTCCTGCGG
>CATPBM010000039.1 GCA_955652625.1 uncultured Steroidobacteraceae bacterium | reverse complement strand
GTGCTTCAGCACCACGGCGTTGCCGGCCATCAGCGCCGGTACCACGCTGTTCACGGCGATCAGGTACGGATAATTCCAGGCGGCCACCGTAAAGACCACGCCGAGCGGCTCGCGGCGTATGAAGCGCCGAAAGCCCGGCTTGGGTCCGGCATCCACATCGGCCAGTGCCGCGGGGGCGATGCCGGTCATGTGGCGGGCGCGCTCGAGCGTGCCGCGCACCTCGCTCGGTGCGAAGCTTATCGGCCTGCCCATCTGCCAGGTAAGGCCGGTGGCGATCTCGGCGCCGCGCCGCTCGAACTCGCTGCAGAAGCGCCCGATGATGGCCGCACGCTCGGCGATCGGTAGCTCCCGCCAAGGGTGCAGCCCGGCACGCGCACGCTCGAGGGCCTCATCGATTTGCTCGGGGGTGGCGGCGGCACGCTCCGCGTAGACACTGCCATCGACGGGGGAGATTGTCTTGATGCGCATCAGATGATCTCGAAATAGCGGGCGAGCTCCCAGTCGGTGACGGCGCGGCGGAATTCGCGCTCCTCCCACTCCCGGCTGGCGGCGAAATGGGCCACGAATGGCGCACCGAAGAGCTCCTGCGCGGCCTTCGAGTGCGCCAGGCGCTCGGCCGCCTCACTCAACGTGCGCGGCAGCTGGCGCTTGGCGGGGAGTTTGCGCTCATAGGCATTGCCGCTAATCGGCTCATCCGGCTCGATGCGGTGCTCGATGCCCCACAGGCCCGAGCCGATCGCGACCGCAATCGCGAGATATGGGTTGATGTCCGCGGCCGCGATGCGGTATTCCACCCGCTGCCCCGTGGCGCCGCCCTGGATGACGCGCAACGCGCAGGTACGATTCTCCACACCCCAGGTGGCGCTGGTCGGCGCCCAGAAGCCCGGCACGAGGCGCGTATAGCTGTTGACCGTTGCCGCGACCATCGCGAGCAGCTCGGGCATCAACGCCTGCTGTCCGCCGACGAACCAGCGCATCTCCTGCGACATGGTGTGGGGACCGGCTGCATCGTGGAACGCGGACGATCCGTCCTTGCGGGCGAGCGAAATGTGCAGATGGCCGCTTTGCCCCGGCAGGTGCTGCGACCACTTGGCCATGAAGGTCGCCATCAGGCCGCGGCGCTGGGCCAGCACCTTCACGAAGGTCTTGAAGAGCGCCGCACGATCAGCCGCTTCCAGCGCCTCGGTATAGGTCAGCGCCGCCTCGATGACGCCCGGTCCGGTCTCGGCGTGCAGACCCTCGATCGGCATGCGCATGTCCGCGGCCAGCTGCAGGAGCGCCTGATAAAGCTCCGCGTGCACGGAGCTGCGCAGCACCGAGTAGCCGAAATAACCCGGAGTGAGATTGCTCAGGCCCCGATAGCCTTTTTCGCGCACGCTCGCGGGGCTCTCGGTGAAGAGGAAGAATTCGTACTCCGCCGCCGCGCTCGCGCCGTACCCCATCGCGGCCGCACGCTCAAGGACGCGGCGCAACGTCGCCCGCGGGCACACAGCTTCCGCGTGACCGGCGAACTCCCCAAGAAACAGCAGCATGCTGCCCTCGAGCGGCAGTGCCCGGCAGGTCTGCGGAAGCAGGCGGACCTGGGCATCCGGAAAGGCCGTGTGCCAGCCGGTGAAGGTGATGTTGTCGTATTGCTGGTCGTTGGAATCCCACCCCAGCACGACGTCGCAAAATCCCATTCCCTTCTCGAGCGCGGCAAAAAACTTTTCGCGCTCGATGTACTTCCCGCGCAGGATTCCGTCGTTGTCGAACACGGCGACCTTGACGTGCTGCAGGCGCCGCTCCTCGACGATTGCGCGGGCCTGCGTGGCGGTGCGCACCTCTTCTGGCTGCATGAAAGTAGACCTCGGCGTGCCTAGCGCGACAGGCTGCTGCGCCGATAGGCAGCTGCTCGCAGCCAGTCTGGATTGATCTCTGCACCCCAGCCCGGCGCCGACGGAATGCTGACGTGGCCGTCGTGCACCGCGTACGGATCCTCGAGGAACAGTCCCTGCTGCCACGGGCAGTAGGCCGCACCCTCGATCGAGAGCTCAAGGTACTTGCCGGCATTCGCAATGGCACCCAGAAGGTGCATCGTGCACAGCGTGACGAGCGAGAGGTTGGCGCTGTGCGGCGTGCACGGCAGGCCTGCCGCCGCTGCCATCTGCACCACCCTCAGCGTCCGTGATATCCCGCCCATGTACATGATGTCGGGCTGCACGACGTCGACCGCACGCATCTCGATCATTCGCGCCCAGGTTGCAAGATCCCAGTCCTGCTCACCGCCGGTGACCTCCAGATCGAGTGCCTCGGTGACGAGCCTGGTCTCCTCGAGCTTCCAGTACGGGCAGGGCTCCTCGTAATGGCTGATCCCCTCCGCCTCGAGCAGGCGTCCGACTTCGATCGCGCGCCCCGGAGAGAAGCCGCTGTTTGCATCGACCAGCTTCGCCACGCCCTCACCGAGCGCCCGCGCCACCTGCGGCACGATGGCCTCCGTGCGACCCGGCCACTCATCGACGTCGCGGCCGCACTCGGCAGCCACGCGCCATTTGAAGGCATCGAATCCCTTCTCGTCCCGCAGCCGCACCAGGCGCTCGGCCTCGTTGGCGGGCAGGATGTCGCGGCGCATGGAGGAGGCATAGGCGCGCAGGCGCTTGGGTTGACCCCCGAGCAGCTCGACGACGGGCTTGCCGGCGAGCCTGCCGCGCAGGTCCCAGAGCGCGGTATCGAGGCCGGCGAGTGCACGGCAGCGGTAACTGCCCGGAAACTTGTGCTCGCGCTCTTCGATGCGATCGACAAGGGCGTCGATGTCGCCAGCGTCCGCACCGAGCGCCCAGGGCGCCACCTGACGGTGAAATATGGTCGCGGTGATGTCGGCATTGTAAGTCGATGTCTGACCC
>CATPBM010000038.1 GCA_955652625.1 uncultured Steroidobacteraceae bacterium | reverse complement strand
ATCATGGCCTTTCTGTTGTTCGGCCTGCTGCAGTCGGTGAATACGGTCTTCAATGCCGGCGCGGATTTCGTCGGCGCCGCGCGGCTGATGGTGCAGGCACGGGTGTCGTTCACTTCGCCCTTGCCGCTCAGCATGGTGCCCAAGCTCGAAGCCATCCCAGGTGTGGCGCGCGTCGCGTACCAGGAATGGTTCGGCGGCGTGTGGCAGGAAAACACTCCACTCATCATGTTTGCGACCGATCCCCAGCGTTATCGCGACGTCTACCCCGAGTGGGTAATGCCTGATCAGCAGTGGCAGGCGTTCGAGCACACCCGTACCGGAATGATCGTGGGTAAGCAGCTCGCCGATCAGTACGGCTGGAAAATCGGGCAGAAAATCCCCATCGCCTCGAACATCTATCCGCAGAAGAACGGCAGCAAGGCCTGGACATTCGATCTGGTCGGGATCTTTGACGGCAAGGATGAAGTGTGGCAGAAGCGCACCAACGTGGCGTTCATCCAACAGGAGTACTTTGACGAGTCCAACCAGTTCGGCGTCAAGGGCCGCACCAATTTCCTCATTCTCAAGCTCGCCGATAGCAATCAGGCCCAGGCGATCAGCAAGACGGTCGACACCATGTTCGAGAACTCCCCCGACGAGACCAAGACTCAGACCGAGAAGGACTTCAACATCAGCTTCGTCAAGCAGATCGGTGACATCGGGCTGATTGTGCGCTGGATCCTGTTTGCGGTGTTTTTCACGCTGCTGCTGGTGGTCGGCAACACCATGGCGCAGAGCGTGCGCGAGCGGGTGCCCGAGCTGGCAGTGCTGAAGACCCTGGGGTTTTCCGACGGCAGCGTGCTCGGCTTGGTGCTGGCCGAGGCGTTCGTGCTGTGCCTGTTCGGCGGGCTGCTCGGTCTGCTGCTGGCCTCGATTGCCGGCGCGATGGTGGCGAAGGGCACCGGCGGGCAATTTCAGCTCATGCTCGATGCCTCGGTGTGGCTGACAGGGGTCATCGCCATCGTGCTGATGAGCCTGGCGGTCGGGCTGCTGCCGGGCCTGCGTGCGCGGCGTCTGCGGATCGTCGACGCCCTGGCCGGCCGTTAGCGTGGCAGGCAGGAAATGAGCAAGGAGACCACAGCGTGTTGAGGGAAGCGCTCGCCATAACCGGCATCAGCATCAAGAGCATCCCTGAGCGTTGGGCGCCCTCGCTGGTCATTGTCATCGGCCTCGCCGGCGTCGTGGCGGTATTCACTGCACTGCTGGCCATGGCCACCGGCTTTGAGAGCACTCTCAAGGCCACCGGCCGCAGCGACGCGGTGATCATCATGCGCGGCGGCTCTGACGCGGAGCTGAATTCCGCCTTCGATCGCCCCTCGACGGACCTGATCGAGCAGCAGCCGGGTATTCGCAGCGGCGCCGACGGCAAGCCGCTGGCGTCTGCGGAGCTGATGGTGATCGCTGAGCTGATCCGCCGGGACGACGTCAAGAGTGGCGCGAACATCACCCTGCGCGGTGTGGAACCCACAGCTTTCGCACTGCGCCCACAGCTGAAGATCGTTGCCGGCCGCAACTTCACTCCGGGCCTGAGAGAGCTGATCGTCGGCCGCGGCGTGCTGCGCGAGTTCCAGGGCGCGGAAATCGGCCAGGTGGTGCGCATGCGCGGCTCGGTGTGGACCGTGGTTGGGGTCTTCGAGTCAGGCGACGCGCATGACAGCGAAATATGGACCGACATCAATGTCGCGCGCAGCACCTTCGGTCGCAATGGTTCGAGCTCGGTGCTCGCTGCCCTCGACGGTGCGGACGGCCTGGCGAGACTCAAGAGCGCGGTCGCCGCCGAACCGCGCCTCACCCTGGACGTGCTGCGCGAGCAGGACTACTTCAGCGGCCAGACCAAGCAGTTCCGCAAGACCATCGGCTTCCTGGCCGGCGTGGTCACCATCATCATGGCGCTCGGGGCGGTCTTTGCGGCTCTCAACAGCATGTACGCCGCGGTCGCGGCGCGCGGCAAGGAGATTGCGACCCTGCGGGCCATCGGCTTCGGCGGGATCCCGGTCGTCGTCTCGGTGATGATCGAGGCACTGCTGCTGGCGCTGGCCGGGGGGCTGCTCGGCGCGCTGATCGCTTACGTGTTGTTCAACAATCTCTCGGTTTCGACGCTCGGGCAGAACTTCACCCAGGTGGTGTTCAACTTCAAAGTCACCCCGCAGCTGGTCGCCCGCGGCTTGGTTATCGCCGTGCTCATCGGCATGGTCGGCGGCTTGCTGCCGGCGCTGCGTGCCGCGCGCGTGCCGGTGACGACCAGCCTGCGCGAGCAATGAGTCCGCAAGCGCCTCAGACTCGGGCGAGCGCCTCGCACAGCGCGGGCACGTCCGCCTCCGGCTGGTCCCAGGACACCACGAAGCGCGCCTCGCCTGCGCCTTCCGCGCCCCAGTCGTAAAACTCGAAGCCGGCGTCGCGCAGGCCCTGGCGCCGCTCCGCACCGAGCTTCACGAACACCTCGTTCGCCTCGACCGGATGCAGGAGCGCGGCGCCCGCGGCGCGGCCGATGCGTTGCGCCAGGCGGTTGGTGCGCTCCGCATTGCGCTTCCAGATACCGCTCTCCACGTACGCGAGCAGTTGTGCCGCGACATAGCGCGATTTCGACAACAGGTGGCCGGCACGCTTGCGCCGCAGCTCGAAGTCCCGTACCAGGGCGCGGTCGAAAAACACGACCGCCTCGGCGGCCAGCGCGCCATTCTTGGTGGCGCCGAAGGACAACACGTCGACTCCGGCGCGCCAGGTGATGTCTGCCGGAGGACAGTCGAGAAACATGAGCGCATTCGCGAGGCGCGCGCCGTCCATGTGCACCCTGAGCCCGCGCCCGTGCGCCAGCTCGCACAACTGGGCGATCTGCGCCGCGCCATATACGGTACCGACTTCCGTAGCCTGGGTGAGCGACAGCGCCGCGGGCTGCACGCCGTGCACGTCGACCGGGCGGGCGGCGAGCGCCGCCCTGAAGGTTGCGGGCTCAAGCCGGCCGTGCTGCCCCGGCAGCAGCGCGAGTTGTGCGCCGCCGGAGAAAAACCCCGGTGCGCCGCACTCGTCGCAGGCAATGTGCGACTCCTGGTGCGCAAAAATCGCCCCGTATGGAGGACTGAGCGTGGCGAGGGCCAGGGAGTTCGCGGCCGTGCCGGTCGCCACCGGGAAGGCGCGCACCTGCGTGCCGAAAAAGGCGCTCAGGGCCTCGTCGAGGCGCAGCGTCCAGTCGTCATCGCCGTAAGGTCTGGCCAGTCCGCGATTGGCCTCCGCGACGGCGGCGAGGATCTCCGGGGAGGCGGTGCCGGTGTTGTCACTGAAAAAGCGCAAGCCCATGCTCCTTGAATGAACGGCGCGTCAGTCGATGCGCCAGCGAAATGACCAGGCGCCGAAGGCGAGAAACGCCAGCGCGGTCGCAGCCAGAAACAACAGGTGGGGTGCGATCTGCACCACCCCGGCACCGTCGAGCATTACCGCGCGTGCGGCGTTCAGGATATGGGTGAGCGGGAAGATGTTTGCCACCCACTGCACCCAGCGCGGTGAGCCCTCGAGCGAGAACCAGATTCCCGACAGCAGCATCATCGGCCAGGTGAGCACGTTCAGTAGTCCCCCTACCAGCTCCTCGCTCGAGAAACGAGCTGCGATCGTCAGTCCGAGCGCGATCATCGACAGGGCCCCGAGGATCGCAAGTAACCCGAGCAGCAGGATGCTGCCGGCGCTGTGGAAGCCGATGATGGCGCCGATGCCGACGTACAGGATAGTGGTGACGATGAGGATGAGTGCCAGGCGCGACAGCACCTGAGCGCTCAGGAACTCGAACGCGCTGAGCGGCGTGGCGTGCAGGCGCTTGAGGAATCCGCTCTTGCGATACCGCAGTACCACGTAGCCGACGCCAAACAGGCAGCTGAACATCATGTTCATGCCGAGGATACCGGGAAACAGCCAGTCAACGTAACGCAACGCCGCCCCGCTGACGGGCTGGCGGCGCGCCGTCGGCTGCGCGGCCAGCAGCAGCTTCTCCACGATGTAGCCCTTGGGCGAGTCGGTATTCACCCAGTAGCGCCCGGGCGCGCGCAGGTCGAGCAGCAGGTCGATCTGCTGGTGCGTCACCTTGCGCAGCGCCTCGCGCAGGTCCGGCACGGCGATGAACTCCACGTAACGCTCGCGCAGGAACGGCGCCGCCTGCCGGTCGATGTGATCGGCGAGCACTCCGACCTTGAATAGGGGGCGCTCGGGGCCGCCGAAAACGAAGCCCATGCCGATGACCAGCAGGACCGGCAGCAGCAGCGTGAATATCAGCGTGCTGCGGTCGCGGAGGAATTCGAGGTTGCGCGCATGCAGTACCGACAGCAGCCGCCTGATCATGGACGCAGCTCCGTGCCGGTGAGCTCGAGGAACAGATCCTCGAGGTTGGGGGGGCGGATGCGCAGGTTGCTGAGCGGCACGTGCGCCGCGAGCAGCGTGCGCAGCGTGCCCTCTAGATCGTCGGTGGTGATCTCCACCCGGTCGCTGGTGTCGATGATCTTCAGCGCCAGCGCCCGGGCCGCTTGCGGGAAGTCCGCGCGTGGCAGCTCGAGCAGCACCTCCGCGAAGTGTTCGTGCAGCAGCCGCCGCGGCGGTCCCTGCGCCACGATCCGGCCACGATCCATGATGAGGATGTCATCGCACAGCAGTTCCGCCTCCTCCATGTAGTGCGTCGTCAGGATGATGGTCTTGTTGCGCGCCCTGATCGACTGCACCAGCTCCCAGAAGTTGCGGCGCGCCTGCGGATCGAGACCCGTGGTGGGCTCATCCAGGAACAGTACGGCCGGGTCGTTGACGAGGGCGATAGCGAGCAGCAGGCGCTGTTGCTGGCCGCCGGAGAGCTTGCGGCTGTCGCGCCCGGCGAGTTTTTCCAGGGCGCACAGGCGGATCACTTCCTCGACATCCAGGCCCCGGGCGTACAGGCCGCGGAAGAGCGCGATGCTCTGTCGCACCGTGAGAAAGTCCTGCAGCGCGGTCTTCTGGAAGAGAATGCCCGCCTCCTCGCGAAAGCGCCTCCCGAGCGGTGCGCCCTGATAACGCACCTCGCCGGCGGTAGGCGGCAGGATTCCCTCCATGATCTCGATGATCGTGGTCTTGCCCGCGCCATTGGGCCCGAGCAGCCCGAAGCAGATGCCCGGCGGCACGCTGAACGACACGCCGGCCACGGCGGTCGTGGCCGGATACTGTTTGACGAGCTCGCGGACTTCCAGAAGGGCTGTGCTCACGGTGCGCTTTGCGCTGCGATGCTGTGTATCGAATTCGACTCGCTGCGTCGCGCTTGCCTGCAACGCGGCCATCAGATCCTCGACGGCGATGCTACCGGTTTTATTTTGCGCGGCAGTGTACCATCTCGGCGCATGACCACCCGCGACTACGACAAGTCCGAGCGCGTGGAGCTCGCCGACGAAGCCGTGCACTGGGACCTAGGCTCCTCGCTGTCCTATGGCGAATACCTGCACCTCGACAAACTGCTCGCAGCGCAGCGGCCGCTGTCCAACGAGCACAACGAGATGCTGTTCATCATCGTGCACCAGGTGTCGGAGCTGTGGATGCGGCTGATGCTGCACGAGCTGACCGCGGCCCTCAAATGCATAACGCGCGAGGACCTTGATCCGGCGCTGAAAATGCTGGCGCGCATCTCGCGCACCCAGACGCAGCTCATTTCCGTGTGGGACGTGCTCTCGACCATGACGCCCTTCGAATACTCGGCGTTTCGCAACGCGCTCGGACGCTCGTCAGGATTCCAGTCGTTCCAGTACCGCATGCTCGAATTCCTGTTCGGCAACAAGAACGCCGAGATGGTCGCCGTGCACAAGCGTGACCCGGAGGCGTACGAGGCGCTGATGCGCGCGCTCGCCAGCCCCTCGCTCTACGATGAGGTGCTGCGACTCCTGAGCCGCAGGGGTTACGGCATACCCGAGGACCACCTGTCGCGAGATTTCTCCGAGCCCTACCAGGCGAGCAAGCAGGTCGCCGGCGCCTGGCTTGGCGTGTATCACAACGCGGACAAGGGCTGGGACCTGTACGAGCTGGCCGAGCGCCTGGTGGATCTCGACCACAACTTCCAGCTGTGGCGCTGCCATCACCTCAAGACCGTAGAGCGCATCATCGGCTACAAGCCCGGCACCGGCGGCACGGGCGGCGTGTCCTATCT
>CATPBM010000037.1 GCA_955652625.1 uncultured Steroidobacteraceae bacterium | reverse complement strand
GAAGCGGACCTACGCTGCGGACTTTTCCCCGGCCGCGAGGTGTTCCGAGAGCACATCGAGCAGCGGGCGGGGCCGGCCGTAGAAGTATCCCTGCGCGTATTGCACGCCGAGCGCGCGCAGGTGATCGGACACGGCCTTGGTTTCGACATACTCGGCCACGGTCTGCAGACCGAGCTGCTGGGCTATCAGCACCAGGGCATGCACCAGGGCATCGGAGCGGGTGTTGGTGAGAATGTCGCGGATGAAGCTGCCGTCGATCTTGATCTGCTGCACCGCGAGCTCTTTGAGGTGCATCAGCGATGACACCCCCGTGCCGAAGTCATCGAGCGCGATACTCGCGCCCATATCGGTCATGCGATCCACGAAGCGCCGGGTCGCCCCCAGGTTGCGCACCGCGGCGGCTTCGGTGAATTCGAAGACCAGCAGGTCCGCCGGCACCTGGTGCTGCTTGATCGCGGTGCGCACGAAGTCGGCAAAAGCCTGTTGGCTGATCGAGTGCCCCGTCAGGTTGACGGACAGGCGCACCGCCTGGGCGAGCAGCTGCTGGGCCCGTGGCGCAATCACCTGCAGGACGCTCTGCACCACCCAGCGGTCCAACCGCTCGAACAACTGATAGCGGTCGGCGGCGCCCATGTAGTCGCCCACGCTGACCAGCTCTCCGTCGTGGTCCCTGATGCGCAGCAACACCTCAAAACGAGACGGCCGCTCCGGGGAGGCGAGCGCGACGATAGGCTGGGCGTGCAACACCAGGCGATTCTCTTCGAGGGCATCCACCATGTCCCGGGATTCGCGCACCTCTTCGCCGCGCCGCATCATGGTGGAATCAGCACTGGCGTAGATCTCGACGCGGTTGCGTCCGCGCTCCTTGGCCATGCGGCACGCCGTCTCGGCGGAGGCCAGCGCGTGATGCAAGGATTGCGCGTCGCGCAACAACACCAGCCCCATGCTCGCGGTGATGCCGCTCCCGGCGCCGGCCAGGCGCAGCGCCGCGATCGCCTCGCGGGTGCGATCGGCCCAATCCGACGCCTGGTTCACGGTGTGATTGAACAACACTGCGGCGTAGCGATCGCCGGCGAGATGCGTGGCAAGGCTCCCTGCTGGCGGCAGCCGCGACTCCCACAAGCGGGCGATTTCCCGCAGTACCTGGTCGCCGGCGTCGAAGCCGGCCACGTCGTTGACCGCGTGCATGTGGTCGAGATCGACGTAGATCACGCACGCGGGCTGGCCCGGCTGGAAGTGTTGCATTACCTCCAGCTCGAACGCCGGCCGGCGCATCAATGCAGAGGTCTCCTCGACCCGGGCGCTAAAGTATTCCTGCAGCGCCGGCGCCGCCTCGCTGAGCAGCGCCGCATCCGCCGCCTCGAAGGGCGGTTGTGCCTGCGCACGGATGGCGGCAACCACACCCACGGTGCTGCGATCGGAGCGCAGCGGGCACAGCAGCAGGCGGTAGGGGACGACGGGGGCCCCGGGCGTGAGCCGTATGCGATTGAGGATCTGCGCGCCGGGGCGTTCGCGCACCATCCACCACAGGAGCTTGCGGGTCAGGACATCGATCTCGGCCGCCGAGCCCGGCGGGACCGGGGGCACGGTCTGGTGCGCATGCCAAGCAGGCGCGTGCACCACCACGTGCGCATACTGCAGCCGCGTAACCAGCGAATTCAGGAGATCTGTCACCGATGCCTCGCGGGCGCGGCCCCCGCGGCTCGCTGCCCAGCCCCGATGTTGTCACCCGCGCCGGGCGCCCGTGGGCGCCGTGGTTCACAGCTTTGGGAGGCCGGAGGGGCCCGGGGTGCCGCGATGTGACGGAGGTGGAATTGTGGGGTGGCCCGGACCTCCCCCCGGGCGCGCAGGTCCGGGCCGCGCGGGGGCCTTCAGCCCTGTTCGGCGCGCAGCACCACTTGCTCGGGCTCGTTCACGAAGTAGCCCTGGATGTACTGCACCCCGACCTGCCACAGGACCGCCATGGTGTTGGCGTCCTGAACCCGGTCGCCGATGGTCTGGATGTTGCGCTTGCGGGCGGCCTCCACCAGGGCCCGCACCCGCACCTGCAGCTGCGGATCCCCGGCGAGCGCCTGGATGATCGTGCCGTCGATTTTCACAAAATCGAGCGGCACGGACTCGAGCAGGCCGAGACTGTCGCGCCCGCCGCCGAATCCCTCGAGCGCAAAGCGGAAGCGCCGCTCGCGCAGCGCGGCTGCCAGCGCCCGGACCTGCGGCACGTAGCTCGTGGCGCTCTCCTCGGTAACCTGGAAGCACAGCCGGTGCGGCTGGGCACGGCTTGAGCGCAGATGAGTGTCGAGCCATTCGATGAAGCCGGCGTCGCGGGCGGTTTCCCTGGAGAGCCGCACGAACAGGCACTCGGGTTTTTTCTGCGCGGCGAAGGACAGTGACGCACCGACGACCCAGCGGTCGATGTTCTTCAGCAGGTCATTGCGTCCGGCTGCCGCCATGAACTCCGAGGGCAGCACTTCCTTGCCCTGGCTGTCGATCATGCGCACCAGCACGTCGAACATGCCGGGGTCATCGCCCTGCAGGCTCGCGATCGGCTGCTGCACCAGGCGGAAGCGGTTCTCCATGAGCGCCGACTTGATGTGCCTGACCCAGACCGCGTCGTAGGACATGACACGACTGTCGTGGTCCGCGCGCTCGGAGGTGACGCTCTGGTTGCCGCCGCGCGCGGCGCCGCTGCGCACGCACTCGATCGCATCGGCGATCACCGCGTCGAGGTTGTCAGCGCCCGGTGACACGACCGACAACCCGATGGTGCAGGTGACCGACACGGACTTGTCGCGCACGCGCATGACGTGCTTGTGCAATCGCGCCAGCAGCCGCTCGCTCCAGGCATTGATATCGTTCTCGTTACCGCGCTCGAGCAGCACGAGGAACCGCACCCCGCTGAAACGCCCGGCGAGTTCCTTGGGGCTGAGGGTGTCCTTGAGGAGCCGCCCCACCTCCGTCAGGATTTCCTCGCTCGCGGTGGCGCCGACGACCCGCTCCAGCTCTGCGAACTTATCGAGGCGGATGAGGGCGAGGCAGCGCATGCCTCCGGGCGCGGGGCTCGCGAGGCGCTGCGCGAGCGCTTGCAGCAGCTCGACGCGGCGCATCAGGCCCGCGGCGGCTTCGGCTCGCGCTGGCGGCGCGGCGAGGAGAGGCGCGCGCTCCTCGCGCCAGCGCGACGGAACCACCAGTCGCACGCAGGGCTCGGACTCATGCTCCCCGAGCGTCAGCGTCATCTCGATCGGCACCACCGTGCCGTCAGCGAGCAGGGCGTTGGCGCGCAGCGGATGGTCATTATTCCAACGTCCCCGCAGACACGCCGCGAGCGCGCCGCGCAGCGCGGCGTGCGTGGGCTCCTCGAACAGATCCATGACCGGCTGCCCGGCGATGCCGTCCTCGACCCCGAACAGCTCGAGCCACGCGGGATTGGCCTCGATCACGATGCCTTCCTGCACTTGGATGATGGCGTCATTGGAG
>CATPBM010000036.1 GCA_955652625.1 uncultured Steroidobacteraceae bacterium | reverse complement strand
TCCCAGTAGCGCGGCTCGGCCACCCAGGGAAAGGCGCGCGGGAACGCCGGGTCCGCCCAGCGGTGCACGATCCAGGCCGCGTGATGCAGCATGCGCAGCGCGCGCAGCGGCTCGATGAGGGTCACTTCCAGGAAATCAAAGTCCGCGAACTGCTGGTAACCCTCGAGGATCTCCTGCCATTGGCGCTGCTGTTCCGCCGGCGACCCCGCCAGCATCATCCACAGGTCCTGCACCCGCACGCCCATGCCGCAGTCGTCCAGGTCGACGAACACCGGGCCGCGCTCGTTCCAGAGCAGATTCCCGAGATGACAGTCCCCGTGCACGCGGATCGCGCGGGTGGCGGCGGCCGCGGCAAACGCAGCGCTCACGCGCTCGAGCAGCGCCCCGCTGACGGAGGAATAGCGCTCATGCAAAGCCTCGGGCAGCAGCGGGCTCGCGAGCACCTGGGTGCGCGCCTCCCACCCCAGGCGCTCTACGCCGATGCTCAATCGCACCCGAAAGGGCCGTGTGGCGCCGATCTGGTGCACGCGGGCCAGGGTGCGCCCGAGAATCTGGCGCGCTTCCGGCGCGTCGAGCTCGGGCGCGCGTCCGCGCATCCACGGGAAAGCCGCGAAGCGAAAATCGTGATACCTGAGGAGCGTGTCGCCGCCGATGCGCAGCGGTGCGGCCACCGGCAGCTCCGCCTCAGCCAGCTCGGCGGTGAAGCTGTGCTCCTCGGCGATCTGCGCATCGCTCCAGCGGGCGGGACGGTAGAACTTCAGCACCAGCAGCTGCTCGTCCGAGCCGAGCTGGTAGACACGGTTTTCGTAGCTGTTGAGGGCAAACAGCCGCGCGTCGGGCGCCAGATCAAACGCGGCCGCGGCGTCCAGCACGACCTCGGGCGTGAGTCCGGAAAAAGGTTGCAGGTCCCGACCTGAGCTTTTGTTTATCATCGCTGCCCTATGAAGCACGGCAGCATATTAGTCACCGGAGGCGCAGGCTACATCGGCAGCCACACGGTCCTGCAGCTGCGAGCCCGCGGCGAACGGGTCGTCGTCCTGGACGATCTGTCGCGGGGTTTTCGTCAGGCGGTGCTCGATGCGCCGCTCGTCGTCGGCCAGGTCGGCGACCGCGACACGGTGCTGCGGCTGCTCAAGGAGCACGGCGTCGATACGGTGATGCATTTCGCCGCTTATACCATCGTGCCCGAGTCGGTCAGCGAGCCGCTCAAGTACTACGGCAACAACACCTGCTCGACGCGCACGCTCCTCGAGTGTTGCCTTGCGGCCGACGTCAGGCACTTCGTCTTTTCCTCAACGGCCGCCGTGTACGGCATCCCCTCGGGGGGCATCGCGGCCGAGGACACCGCCACGGCCCCGATCAATCCCTACGGCACTTCCAAGCTCATGTCCGAGTGGATGCTCGCCGGGGTCGCACACGCCTCCCCCCTCACCTACGCGGCGCTGCGTTATTTCAACGTCGCGGGGTCGGACACCGGCGGGCGCATCGGCCAGGCGACACCCAACGCCACACTGCTGGTCAAGGTCGCCTGCGAGGCGGCGGTGGGCAAGCGAGCGCAGGTGGCGATTTTTGGCACCGATTACCCCACCCCGGATGGCACTGGCGTGCGCGACTACATCCACGTCGAAGACCTGGCCACCGCGCATGTGGACGCCCTCACTTACCTGCGCGCCGGTGGCGCCTCCACTACGCTCAACGTCGGCTACGGCCACGGCTTCAGCGTGCGGGAGGTGCTCGCGAGCGTGGAGCGCGTGACGGGCAAGCGCCTCGATGTGCGGGAGGAGCCGCGCCGGCCGGGAGATCCCCCGGCGTTGGTGGCGCGCGCCGACCGTATCCGCAGCCAGCTCGGGTGGCAGCCGAAACTCGATGACCTCGACACCATAGTGCGCACCGGCTTCGCCTGGGAGCAGCGGCTGCTGCGCGAGCCGTGGTGAGCCGGCGCCTTTAGGGCTGCGGCAATCTAAGACGCCTTGCAGTGCGCCCGGTAGAATGGCCGTCCATGCAATGGGGACGACCCAAGTCATTGAGCGGACTGATGCTCGTCGGCCTGGCGCTGATGGCCATACCGCTCCTGATCGCCGTTCTGACCGCCGTGCTGCAGATCCGGGATCTGGCGGACACCGGGCAGAAGATCGTGATCCAGGGCGTGTCGGGGGCACGCGCCAGCCAGGCGTTGTTCGGGCAGATCGCCTCCCTCGAGCGCACCGCGCGTCTTTATGAGGTGCTCAATGACCGGAAGCTTGTTGACCTGTACCGCACCCAGGACGAGCGCCTGAGCAGCACCCGCGAGCAGCTGCAGCGCCTGACCACGGGGGACATGCGCGAGACGCTCGAGGAACTCGGGCAGCTGCAGCAGACCATCCGCAACACCGTCATGAGCACGCCCCATAGCACGGGGGCGGCCGCCGCCTCGGATCTGTCCAGCCGGTTTGCCCAGTTGTCGGCGCTAGTGGAGCGCGTCGCGCAGCAAAGCAACTCCCAGGTGGACTCCGAGGTCGCAGCCCTCGAGGAGCGCACGCTCCAGGCCCGCAGGCGCCTGCTGTGGCAGGCGGCGCTGCTCCTGCCGCTGGCGGTGGTGGCGGTGTTCGTGCTGACGGTCGGCGTCGGACGACCGCTGCGCCAGCTGGACCGCGCGATCAGCGAGCTCGGTGAAGGCATGTTCACGAACCCGATCAGCGTCTCAGGTCCGCACGATCTCGAGCGTCTCGGCGGACAGCTCGAGTGGCTGCGCCAGCGCCTGCTCGAGCTCGCGCACGAACGCAACCGCTTCCTGCGCCACATGTCGCACGAGCTCAAGACTCCGCTCGCCAACATCAGGGAGGGGACGGAGCTGTTGATGGACGGTGCGGTCGGGGAGCTAGACTCCAACCAGCGCGAGGTCGCCGCGATCCTGCGCGAGAACGGCATCAAGCTGCAGCGCATGATCGAGAACCTGCTGTCCTTCAGCGCCTGGCAGACCTCGAGCGTCGGTCTCGACGCGACCGAATTCCGCCTTCGTCCGCTGGTGAAGCAGGTGCTTGAGAACCAACAGCTCACCCTCCTGTCGCAACGCGTACGCCTCGATGTGCGCGTCGATGACGTGACGCTCGTGGCCGACCGCGGCAAGATCCGCCTCATCCTCGAGAACCTGTTGTCGAACGCCGTCAAGTACTCGCCCAAGGGGGGCACCATCCACCTGCAGGCGCGCGCCGCCGGTACGCAGCTCATGCTCGACGTTGCCGACAGTGGCCCGGGAATTCGCGTGGAGGACCGCGGTCATGTGTTCGACGCGTTTTATACCGGGCGTGCGGCCCGGACCACCGCGGTGAAAGGCACCGGGATCGGGCTGTCCGTGGTCGTCGAGTTCGTGGCCGCGCACGGCGGTAC
>CATPBM010000035.1 GCA_955652625.1 uncultured Steroidobacteraceae bacterium | reverse complement strand
GCCCGATCTGCGATCAGGGCGGGGAGTGCGAGCTGCAGGATCTTGCCGTGGGCTTCGGCCGCGACGTGTCGCGCTACCACGAGCCCAAGCGCGCGGTGACGGATGAGAATCTCGGACCCCTGATCGCCACCGACATGACCCGCTGCATCCAGTGCAGCCGCTGCATCCGCTTCACCGATGAGATCGCCGGCATTCAGGAGCTCGGCATGGTCGGCCGCGGGGAGCACATGGAGGTGCGTACTTATATAGAGAGCACGGTCAATCACGAGCTCTCGGGCAACGTCATCGACCTGTGCCCGGTGGGCGCACTGGTCTCCAAGCCCTACCGCTTCACGGCGCGCGCCTGGGAGATGACCTCGACCCCGTTGATTTCCCCGCACGACGCGGTCGGCACCAATCTCTTCGGGCACGTGCTGCGCGGGCGCCTGATGCGCGTGGTGCCGCGCGAGAACGAAGCGATCAACGAGGTCTGGATTGCCGACCGCGACCGCTTCAGCTATGAGGGGGTGTACAGCCCCGACCGTCTTGCCACGCCCCTGGTGCGCCGCGACGGCGCCTGGATCGAGAGTGACTGGGAGCCCGCGCTCATGCTGGTCGCCGAAGGTCTGAAGGATCGCGCCGCGGATCTCGGAGTGCTGGCGAGTCCCTCGAGCACGCTCGAGGAGCTGTATCTCGCGGCGCGCATTGCGCGCGGGCTCGACAGCCAAAACATCGACCATCGCCTGCGGCAACGCGACTTCCGCGATCAGACCGCCGACCCGGTGTTTCCGGGCCTGGGATTGCGCATCGCGCAAGTGGATGCGCTGAACTCGCTGCTGGTGATCGGCTCGAACCTGCGCCGCGAGGCGCCGTTGCTCGCGCACCGGGTGCGCAAGGCAGCGCAGCGCGGTGCACACGTGGCCATGCTCAATCCGGCGCGCTTCCCGTACCAGTTCCCGCTGAAGGGCCACCTGACCTCCGCGCCGGCGGATCTGGTGGGGGACCTTGCCGCGGTGGTGGGTGCCGCCGCGCAGGCGACGGGGCAGGCAGTCCCGGGGCATCTGGCGGCCGCGGTCAATGATGCGCGCATCTCCGATGAGCACCGCGCGCTGGCTCAGGCGCTCACGGCCGGTGAGAAGCGCGCGGTGTGGCTCGGGGCACTCGCGGCGCGCCATCCGGCGTTCGCGGACCTGCGCGCACTTGCGGCAGCCCTTGCGCAGTTGACCGGCGCAACCCTGGGGCGCATCGCGGAAGGCGGCAATGCCGCCGGGGCGTATCTGGCCGGGTGCGTGCCGCATCGCGAGGCAGGCGCGAAGCCGCTGGCCCGTCCAGGGCTGTCGGCGCGCGACATGCTCGCGAAGCCGTTGCGGGCTTACCTGTTGTTTGGTGGCGTGGAGCCCTCCATCGACGCGCTCGATCCCGACAGCCTGCGCACGCTCGCCAGGGCGGAGTTCGTCGTGGCGATCACGCCTTTCGTGAGCGAGGAGGTCAAGCGCGTCGCGCACGTCATGCTGCCCATGGGCACGTTCGCGGAGACCTCGGGAACCTACGTGAACTGCGAGGGTGTGTGGCAGAGCCAGACCGGCGCCGCCGCACCGGTCGGGACGGCGCGTCCTGGATGGAAGGTGCTGCGGGTGCTCGGGAAGCTCCTGAACCTCCAGCGCTTCGACTACCAGTCCTCGGAGGATGTGCTCGCCGAGGTACGCGAGCTGTGCGCGGGGCTGCAGCCCGCGGGCTATCAGGGCACGCATGCCGTGATCCCGCCCCCCCGTGGTGCGCAAAGCACAGACACCGCGACGCTTACGGACGTGCCGATGTACCAGACGGATGCGCTGGTGCGCCGTGCGCCTTCGCTGCAGAAAACGCGCGAAGGCCGCACCCCGGCCGTAACCTACTGACGGCAAGGGCGAAGCAGGCGTGCTCGAGAGACTCAACACCCGCTGGCTGTCCCTGCCGGACTATGCGCACTCGACGGTGTTGATCCTGGTCATCACCGTGGCGCTGATCATCAGTGTCGCCCTGCTGACGCTCTGGGAACGCAAGGTCATCGGCTGGATGCAGCTGCGCCGCGGACCGAACCGGGTGCGCATCTTCGGCCTGGCGCCGGGCCTCGGTCAGCCGTTCGCCGACGTGTTCAAGCTCCTGATGAAGGAGGTCATCGTCCCGGCGAACTCCAACAAGCTGCTGTTCCGGCTCGCGCCCATCATCGCGCTGGTGCCGGCGTTCGCCGCGTGGGCGGTGATCCCGCTGTCACCGACGGTGGTGGTGTCGAAGGCGGACGCGGGCCTGCTGTACCTGCTGTCGCTCACATCCATGGGCGTGTACGGGGTGATCATCGCCGGGTGGGCGGCGAATTCGAAGTACGCCTTCCTCGGCGCCATGCGCTCGGCGGCGCAAATGGTCGCCTACGAAATCGCCATGGGATTCGCGCTCGTCGGGGTGCTGATGGCCACCGGCAGCATGAATCTCGGCACCATCGTGCGCACCCAGGAGGGCGGCCCCGGCTCCTGGAACTGGTTCTGGCTGTTCCCGCTCTGCACGGTCTACTTCATCTCCGGGGTGGCGGAAACCAACCGCGCGCCCTTTGACGTCGCCGAGGGTGAGTCGGAAATCGTCGCGGGCTTTCACGTGGAGTATTCGGGCATCGCGTTCGCGCTGTTCTTCCTCGCCGAATACGCCAACATGATCCTTATCTCCGCCCTGACCGCGGTGTTTTTCTTCGGCGGCTGGGAAGGCCCGCTGCAGGGTTACCCGCTGGGGCTGGGCGACACCTTCCTCGGGCAGCCGAGTTTCCTGTGGCTGTTTCTCAAAGTGTTCGGCCTCGTTTTCCTGTTCCTGTGGTTTCGCGCCACGTTCCCGCGCTACCGCTACGACCAGATCATGCGCCTGGGGTGG
>CATPBM010000034.1 GCA_955652625.1 uncultured Steroidobacteraceae bacterium | reverse complement strand
TGAGCAGCGTCGGGTCGATGAGCACGCGCACGGCGCCGTTCTCCCTGACGAACAGCTTGAAATTGTCAGCGCCCGCGGGGCGCTGCTCGAAAAACAGCTTGCCGCCGGCGCGCCGCGCCAGGCGCGTCGCGGCCGCATCCCCGGAGAGCTGCTCAATGCGCTGCAGGAGCCTGTCGCGCCCCGGGAGGGTGTCGAGCACCGCGCGCGCGTGTCCGTTCTGTCCCTTGAGAAACGGCAGCCAGTCCGGGTCCTTGTCGTTTTCCATCCAGCGGTACGGGTCGCTGAGGGTCTCGCCGAAGTAGTTATCTCGCACGATCTCCACGCGCGCCACGGGCGCGGCCGGGATGCGCGCGCCGCCGGCCGCCGACAATCCGCGGGGGGTGAGCAGGGCGGCGCACAGACTCCCGGCGCCCACGAACAAGTCACGACGGTTGATCCCGCTCACGTACTGGCTCCTATTCCTGTACTACGGTGCCCTGATGAAAGAGTATTTTCCAGCCGGCGCCGCTGCGCTGCCAGATGCTCGCGCGGCGCGTCGTGCGCCCGGCCTGCAGCAGCGTATAGGTGAGCAGGTAGACCTCCTCTGCCAGCTCGCGGCAGTGAAAGTCGGCCGTTTTCCAATGGTCCTCGACCGGAGCCTCCTCGCGCGCCGCGAGCGTCTGCAGCACATAGTCGCGGCTGTAGCGGCGGCCGGAGGCGCCGATCTCCCAGAAATCCTCGGCCGTCATCGCCACCAGAGCCGCGCGCGAGCCGGCGAATTCCGGCCGATGGAAGACCGGCTCGCGGCGCTTGAGCTCCTCCAGGACCGATTGGCTCTTTGGAAGCGTAACTAACGTCGGTTCCATGACGCAGTTTCAGCCCGGACGGGTGGAAAAATCCACTGCCCGCGCCATGCGCTCGTGCTCAGCGCGTCCCGGGCAGCCAGCGCACGTCCTGCTGCATTTCTCCGGCGAGGGCGTCGGGGTTGGCGCGGCCGCGCGCCAGCACCGCGATGCTGCCGTGCTCTGCCGGTACGATGACGCCGGTCATGCCGGCCTCCTGGAAGCTGCCGCGCGCGCGCACCTTCTCGTGGCGCAGGATGATTATCGTGACCGGCCCGCGCGCGGTCTGCAGCACCAGGTGCGGCACGTAGTGGCCGCGGAACCAGCAGCTCTGCGCGTACAGCACTTTGTCCGAGGTGACATTGAGCTCAACGCCGGCGCCGCGCAGCGCCTCCTCGATCTGCGGGGCGTCCACGTGCTGCGTGGCGAGCCAGCTTTCCGGCTCCTGCTGGATGTGCTCTACCACCTCGTGAGCAAGGCTGTCGCTCGGGCGCAGCAGCCACACGCCGAATACCGCCAGCGTCGCGAGCACCACGCTCGCGGCCAGCGCCCACTGCCGCCACGCCGTGGGCTGGCGGCGGGCGCGCGCCGGTGCTGCCTCCGGCGGGCGTGCCAGCGCGCGGCGGATGTCGGCGTCCAGGGCCCGCATTTCCTCCCGGAAGCGCGCACAGCCCGCGCACTGCTGCACGTGCGCTTCGAGCTCAGGCGCACTCGCCTGCGGCTCCGCGCCGATCAGCAGTCTTGCTTCTTCGCAGTTCACGGCGCGCCCTCGCTGCCGCCGGCGTCGGGAGCGGGCGTCATGCCGCAAATGACGCGCAGCTTGTTGCGCGCGCGGAACAGACGCGTGAGCACCGCGGTTGAGGACAGGGCCAGCTCGCGCGCGATCTCCTCGGTGGAGAACCCGCCGAGGACCTGCAGTACGAGTGGCTCACGATATTCTATGGGTAGTCTCACGATTGCATGGCGCAGCGCAAACAGCTCGCCGTCGGGTTCCGCCAGCCTTGGGGCCGCCTGGATCTCGGCCACGTCATCAATCGACACGAGCTCCAGGCGCTTGCGCTCATAGAGCCGTGCGTGCTCGCGCCTCACGATGGTGAATAACCAGGCGCGCGCACTGCCTGGGTCCTTCAGGGCATCCCTGGATCGCCAGGCCCGCAACAGGGACTCCTGCACGATGTCCTCCGCAGTCGCCCGGTCGCGCGCCAGCCAGTGCGCAAAGCGCAGCAGATCCGGGCGCATGGACTCGAAAAGCTGCGCGACGGACGCGCCGGACTCGGGTCCGGGCAGCCGATCACCAATTGATGAGACCGGGGTTTCGGGCTGAGAATTGCGCATGAGGGCTGCTTGCCGCAGGCGAGGATTATACGCATGGCCTGCCCGGGTCCCTGGCAATATCACGCCCAACTGCCCGGTCTTCTCGCCGAACCGCGATAACCACAAGAGGAAGAGCCGTGACGTTTCTCATTCAGTGGCTGATTGACTGGCCCCGGCGTGTCGCCGGGCACCTCGCCTGGCTCGCCCCGCTGTTCGCCCGCATCACGGTCGGGTGGGTATTCCTGTGGAGCGGCTGGGGCAAGCTGCACAACCTTCCCCAGGTAACCGATAACTTCATTGGCTGGGGCGTGCCTTTACCGCATCTGCTGGCGCCCTTCGTGTCGGGCGTGGAATTCTTTGGCGGTCTGTTTCTGCTCGCGGGCCTGCTCACGCGCATTTCCGCGGGCGCGCTCGGCGTGGTCATGATCGTCGCCATCCGCTCGGCCAAGTGGGCCGACGTCGATTCGCTCGAGACCCTGCTGGGCTTCGATGAGTTCGAGTACCTCGCCTTGTTCCTGTGGCTGGCCATCGCCGGTCCGGGCGCGGTCTCGGTCGATCACTGGCTGCAGCGCTGGTTTTACGACCAGGCGCGGCAGCGCGCCGGAGGCGCTGCCGAGCGCGTGGCACCGTGACAAATCACCGTTTTTGCCGGTCTTATTCCTGACCGGGCTCGCCCGGTCAGATCATCACACCAACGAGGAATGCACCAATGCGATTGAAAAACACCACCGGTATGGCCGTCGCCACCGCCGCCGCCATGCTCTTTGGCACCGGCGTCATCAGCACGGCGTTCGCGGGCACCGACGGCAAGGAACACTGCGCCGGCGTGAACGCCTGCAAGGGCCAGTCGGCCTGCAAGAGCGCCAACAATGCGTGTAAAGGCCAGAACTCCTGCAAGGGCAAGGGCTTCCTGGAAATGAGCAAGGCGGAGTGCAAGGCGGCGCAGGACAAGGCGAAGAGCGAGAAGTAAGAGGGTCTTCTCCCGTGCGCCGGAGCGCACCCGGCACGCGGATCCCGGCCCAGTGCAGCGGCCCATCGCGTGGCCGCTGCACCGGGTTCTTGGGGTGAGTTCAGCGCGCCGCCGGCACTCCATCGAAGAAATCCACCACGCCGGTCTCGAGCGAATACTCCGCGCCGACGACCATGAGTCCGTCCTTGTGGATGAGCCGCTCGAGAACCGCCGATCCGTGCCGCAGGTGATCGGCCGACATGCGGATGTTGGCGCGCACCGCCAGCTGCTCGAGGGTCTGCAGATCGCGCGCCGGCCCGCGCTCGATCAGTCCCTCCACCGCCGGGCGGATACGATCGACGATGGAACTGAGGTTGCGCGACTGCTCGCGTGAGGGGCGCACGAGCTGCTGCAGCGTCGCGTGGATGGCGCCGCAGTTGGAATGCCCCAGCACGACCACCAGGCGCGTGCCGAACGCCTCGGCCGCGAACTCCACGCTCCCCACCTGGGAGGGGGCGACGATATTGCCGGCCACGCGGATGACGAACAGGTCGCCCAGCCCCTGGTCAAACACGATCTCGGCCGGCACGCGCGCGTCGGAGCACCCGAGAATGATCGCGAACGGCTCCTGTCCCGCGGCCAGCTGGCGCCGCCGCGCGCTTCCGCCGGACTCGCGGCTGATCTCGCTGACGAAGCGGCGGTTGCCCTCGCGTAGCGCATCGAGTGCCGCAGGTGCTGGAATCATCGGCTTCCATTCCCCAAGGTGACCGTATCAGCCGCAATATAACCGATCACCGGACTGAGATTGCCTCAGCGCCGGCGACGCGTGCCGCGCACCGGCTCGGCCTGCAGCGGATCCTCCGGCCAGTAGTGCCTTGGGTAGCGGCCGCGCAGGTCCTTGCGCACCTCGGCATAGGCCCCGCGCCAGAAGCTCTGCAGATCGCGCGTCACCTGCACGGGGCGCTGTGCGGGCGACAGCAGCCTGAACGTGACCGGCACGCGGCCGCGGCCGAGCCGCGGTGTGACCTCGAGCCCGAACACCTCCTGCAGCCTCACCGACACCACCGGTGCACTCTCGTCGAGATAGTCGACGCGGATGCGTGAGCCGCTCGGCATGCTCAGATGCGTGGGCGCCCACTCCTCGAGCTCGCGCTGCTGCCGGAAGCTAAGCTGCGCGCGCAGCGCTTCGATCAGCGCCACCTTCGCCAGGTGCGCGCGGCGGGTGACTCCATCCAGCCAGGGAGCGAGCCAGGTGTCGAGAGACTGCGCGAGCGCGGCGTCCGATACCGAGGGCCATGCGGCATCCGCGTTGGAGTCGCCGCCGGCGGCGCCGCGCACGAACTCGATGCGCGCCTGCAGGTCACGCGCGTCGCGGCTCCAGGGAAGCGCCTCGATGCCGAGCTCCCGCACTCCTGCGAGCATGGCGCCGCGCGCCTCTTCCGCCGGAACTTCCGCGAGCGGCTTCTCTTCCAGGACCAGCGCGTCGAGCATGAGCAGGCGGCGCGCGCTGACCGCCTGCTCACGCGTGTCCCACTGCACCGACTCCACGCGCCGGATGCGCTCGGCGAAATGCTCGGTGAGGTCGCCGCGTGCGAGGGGAGCTGCGAGCAGGATGCGCGCCTCCCGCTCGCGATCGTCCAGGTCCACCGCCACGATGAATTCCTGCTGTGCCAGCGCCTGGCCCTCGGTAAACGCCGCGCCACGGCCATTCGCGAGCATGAACCGGCC
>CATPBM010000033.1 GCA_955652625.1 uncultured Steroidobacteraceae bacterium | reverse complement strand
TGCGGCGAGATCGCAGGCAGCGAGAGCGCCACGGGCGCCAGGGTTGCCGGCGCGTGAGTTACCGACAGCGCATCCAGCTGGCGGGTCGCATTGGCAAGCAATGCCTCGCCCGGGGGCTCGGCGGTCTCCGAGTCGAATGACAGCGTGTCGTTGAGCGCGGCTTCGAGCTCCTCGATGACTTCGCGCATCGACTTCGGTCGGTGCTTCGCGTTCTTCGCGAGCATGCGATTGATGAGCGCATCGAGCTGCGGCGGGATCTGCTGCGCGGGCACCAGCGGCGGTACCGGCTCCTGCTGCACGCGCTGGGCATCGAAGTGCGGGTAGTGCGGCGGGTAGCCCGACAGGAGCTCGTACGCCAGCGCCCCCAGCCCGTAGATGTCGTCGGCCGGTGTGGGCGGCTCGCCGCGCAGCTGCTCGGGACTCGCCGTGAAAGGCGACAGCCCGCGGACCATGGCGTCCATGCCCGGGTCCACCACGCGGCCCGACACCCCGAAATCTGCCAGCTGCACCCGCCCACGCGCATCGAACAGCACGTTGCCGGGCTTCAAATCGCGGTGAATCACGCCTCGCTCATGGGCATGCTCGAGCGCCTGGGCGACCTCGAGCAGCACGGGCACGATGGCGAGGTAACCCGCGCCGCGCAGGCGTCGCAGGTCGCCGCCGGGAGCAAGCTCCATGGGCAAAAGGAACGCGTCCTTCTCACGCTCGGGCGGGAACACCTTGAGAATGTAGGGATGGTCCAGGCGGCTGGCGCTCTCGTGCTCGTGCAATACGGTGGCCCACGCCGCGGCGGTGCGTCCGGGGGCGGGGCGCAGGATCTTGAGCGCGATGTCGAAGCCACGCTCAGGATCGCGCGCACGCCACACCTCGCCCTGCCCACCGAGGCCCAGCCGCTCGTGCAGGATGTAGCGCGCCTTGAGCGCCGGCGCGGGATTGGCGGAGGCCACGACGTTCATGTCGCCGTCAGCGGGCCGCATCCGCGCGTTCGCCGGCCCGCACGCGCCATTCCTTGATACAGCTTGTCCAGCATGTTGCCCCACTCCCGGTATCGCTCCACGGCCGTGCCGGTGAGCTTCAGCTTGCCCCTTTGACGTCTGCGGTGGCAATTCTAATAGACGCTCCTGAGACCCTCCGTCGCGCGCGCCGTTCCGCCCGCGGCAACGCTAGAGGCCGAGGTGCAGCTGCGAACCGGACAGCGTTGGGGCGCGAAACAGGGAGGTGTCCACGGCATCGCGGCCCGAGGTGCGCAGGTTCAAGCGCTGGCAGGCGATGCGGAAGCGGTTCTTCAGCAGCAGCGCGTAGGGGCCGGTGCCGCGCATGCGCGTGCCGAAGCGCGGATCGTTGTCGCGCCCGCCACGCATATCGCGAATCAGCGACATCACGTGCGCGGCGCGCTCGGGATAGTGCTCGGCGAGCCATTCCCTGAACAGGTCCTTGATCTCGTACGGCAGGCGCAACAGCACGTAGCCCGCCCAGTGGGCGCGCGCCTGCGCGGAGGCCGTGAGAATCGCTTCAAGCTCGTGATCGGTGAGCGCGGGGATTACCGGCGCAACCAACACTCCGCTCGGGACTCCCGCAGCATTCAGCGCAGCCAGCGCCCGCAGGCGCGCCTGCGGGGAGGCGGCGCGCGGCTCGAGCGTGCGCTTGAGGTCGTTGTCGAGGCTCGTGATGCTGACGGCGACGGCCGCCAGGCCGTCGCGGGCGAGATCGGTGAGCAGGTCGAGGTCGCGCAGCACCAGCGCGCTTTTGGTGATCACGGTGACCGGATGGCGCGTGCGCGCGAGCACCTCGAGAATGGAGCGCGTCACCTTCATGCGGCGCTCCACGGGCTGGTAGGGATCGGTGTTGGCGCCCAGGGTGATCGGCTTGCAGACGTACCCGGGGCGCGCGAGCTGCGCTTCGAGTAGCCGCGCGGCATCCTGCTTGTAGAAGAGCCGCGTCTCGAAATCGAGGCCCGGCGAGAGCCCCATGTAGGCGTGGCTGGGCCGCGCGTAGCAGTTGTGGCTGATCACGCCGTTGGCGATGAAATCCCCGGTCTCCGTGGTGATGTCGTACAACCGCATGGCCTTCAGCGGTTCGATGCCGACGACACCCAGGCGGGCGTCACTCTTGACTGCCTGGCCATCGATGTCGAGCTTGCGGGAAATGGCCGGAGCGACAGTGTGGAAGAAACGCAGCTGCTCCCGCAGTCCCCCCGTCAATCTCACCACGTCGATCGGTTTCCTGTCTTGGTAGTGGGTGTGCCTGACCACGAAGGTGAAGCGAAAGACTCGCAGGCACTCGCCAATCCAACCGATGATTTCAGAATCGGTGTTGGAAATGCGCAGGACGGTCTGGGTGAAACTCCCTTCGGCGTCGAATATCCCGGCGAGGAAGCCCCCGGACCACTCTCTTGTCGGAGCAGTCGGCCACGCTATGAGCTCTCGAATTGATTGCACACTCGGAAAGGAGCTCGCCCTTATCGCGTGCAGGGCTCGCCTGTTGCCGACAGCCGCCTGGAACAGAAATCCCTGGCTGGAGATCTCAAAGTCGAGAAGATAGTTGCGCGCCCTGACAAGGGCCTCCATGTCGCAGAGGGCGAGACGAAATTGATGCGACGTGCTGACGCGGCCGTCCATGCGTCGCTGGTTGCACGTTCTCAGATTCGCATCGCCGCGAATCATGCCGCACAGATAACCGCGGCGGTAATCATCATTCAGGATCACGCTCTGGGCAAACGCGCCGGTCCCCATGAGCTTGTTGAGTGTCGTGAGATGCGGTCGGCGGGCTCTGCCGTGTTGAGTGCCGGTCACGAACTTCCACCCGCGATCACTGAGAAAGCGGTGATCCCCGCCGCTCACTAGCGTCGTGCCGTCCTCGAGTGTTGTTTGAAAGGCCGGTTTGATGGTGCTCCAGCGCGCGAGCACACGGGATTTCACGTAGCGCCGGTACCAGCCGACGCGTTGCGTGCCATAGATCTCATCGCCGACTCGCAGCTCTGACATGGCGCGCGTGCGGCCATCGGCCATGAGAATCGGCGTCTCACCCAGGACGCAGTAACTGCAACCATGACTGCATCCACGGTACGGATTGATTGATCTCTCGAACGGAATGTCCGGCGAGTCGTTGGTAGTGATGATTTCTCGCGCGCGCTCGGGTTCTAGCGTCGTCGCGATGCTGTCCGGTTCTACCTCGAGATACCACCCGTCATCGACCGCGGCCACCTGCTGCAGATCGAAGCGGCCCGGCGGGTTGGAAAGCGCTCCCCTGCCGGTAAACGCACGCCGGCCAATGATCGTGCGACGCATCACCTGACTGTACGCCCATACAGTATCGCGGTAAAGGGTGCTTCACCGTCTGGGCATCGACATAAAATACAGTTAAATCAGTTTCTTATAGTGCGATAGCCGTGCAGGAGGATGGCCTCCAGGGACGCCCACGGACTACTTCACGAAGCGCAGCGCGAAAGGATAGTGGTAGATCGCGCCCTCACTCGCCCTGATGGCCGCGACGAGAGTCATCACGAGCCAGGCGACGAATAGCGCGGTGCCGAGCAGGATGCCGATGAACACCAGCATCAGCAGCATGCACATGACCGCGGCGAGCAGCACCGTGATATTGAAGTTGAGTGCTTCCTTGGCGTGCGCGGTGACGAAGGCGGATTGATCGCGGCGCGCAAGCCACACCGCGAGCGGGCCGAGCACGATGCCGATCATCGGCACGACCAGCCCCGCCAGCGCCGACAGGTGCGCGAGCATGCCCCAGGTGCGCTCGTTCTCCGTCGGCGCCGCCCCCGGGGCGGGATTGTTGGCGGCCTCGTTCATGGTCGGCGCTAAGGGTAATCACTTCACCTGCCGATGGATAGCGGCCTAGAGTTTCGCCCGGATGCCCGCGAAGACTGCGATGCCCGGCTGCAGGAATCCGACCGGATTCTGGAAGCGCCGGTCGAACAGATTGTCGACGCGCCCGAACACGGCAAAGCTGCGACTGATGTCGTAGCTCGTCGCGAGATTGACGGTTGTGTAGCCCGGCGCGTCCAGGCGCGGGATCGAGAAGTCGCGGCTGCCGTCAACCCAGCCGCTGACCCTGAGCACGCTCGCATCGAGCAGCAGTGCATCGGTCGCCTGCCACCTCGCGTCCAGGGTGCCCTTGTGTTTCGGGCGACGCAGCAGTTCCTGGTGCGATACATCGTCGGTGGCCTGCGTATAGGTGTAGTCCAGCCGCAAAGTCAGCTGCCTGACCGGCTTGTACGCCACGAAGCTTTCGATCCCCTCGCTAGTCGCGCGCCCGATGTTGGCATAAGTCGTGAACGTGACATCCGTCGTGATGAGATCCCGGATGCGGTTGTAGTAGTAAGTCACGCCGACCCGAACGGCGTCACTCGCGAAGCCCTGCTCGATGCCAACGTCATATCCGGTGCTCGTCTCGGGCTTGAGGTTGGGATTGGCAAAGAAGCCGAACGCCGGAAAGTCCTGGAACAGCTCACTCAGCGTCGGCGCCTTGAACCCGGTGCCGACGGACGCCTTGAGCTTGGTGCCGGTTTCGGCAAGCACGTACGTCGGCGCAAAGCGATACGTAGCCTTGCTGCCGAAGCGGCTGTTGTCGTCGTAACGCACGTTGACGGCCGAAAACCAGTGCTCACCGAGCTGTGATTGCAGCTCGGCGTAGCCGGAACCGATGTGGACGCTTGCCGCGATCGGATCACTGATGGAATCACGCTCGTACTCGGCGCCGAGCACCAGCGTCTGCGTGCCAGCGAGCTTCACGTTGCCCTGCCAGTCGAGCTTCTTGCGCTCACCGTTGTTAAGAGCCTCCGGCGTCGCAGGCTGCAACGTTGAGGTGCGCTCGCGCGTGTAGGCGAAGCCGAGCGTCTGTTCCAGCGCGCCTTCGAAGGAGTTCAGGCGAGCGGTCGCACGCGCATAGTACTCGTGGGTCCTCGCCTTGGTCTGCTCGGCGGCCGGGAAAGACGCGAACGTCACCGGGTCGAAGAAGTCCCCGGTCGTGCGCAGGTCGATACCGGTGTAGCGCGCCACGAGTCCCAGGTCGAAGTCCCTGGTGAGGTCGAAGCCGAGCTTCGTGGAGAGGCTGAGGTTGTCGTAGTAGTCGTCGTTACGGCGCTCGCCCGGCGCGAGCAGATCGAGCGGCGTAACCGGCGTCGCGCCGGCGTGATAGTGCGTCACGCTGGCGCTGTAGTGAAAGGCGTCCTGCGAGCCGCTGATGCTGCCGGCCTGGTTGAAGGTCTCAAATGAGCCTGCCTCGACCGAAGCGGAGAGCTTGAGGGGCCCCGCGCCGCTCCTGGTGATGATGTTGATCACTCCGCCGATGGCGTCGGAGCCGTACAGCCCGCTCTGCGGGCCGCGCAGCACCTCGACCCGCTCGATGTCCTGCGTCATCAGCTGTCCGAAGTCGAACGCGCCCGTGGAGTTGCTCGGGTCGCTGACATCGATGCCATCCACCAGTACCTTGGTGTGATTGGAATTGGTGCCGCGCATGAAGACCGACGTGGCCCCGCCTGGCCCGCCGGTCTGCACGACATTCAGCCCCGGGATGTCCTTGAGCACCTCGGCGAAGGTGCGCTGCTGGCGGGCGGCAATGTCGTCGGCCGTGACGACGGTGATGCTGCTGGCCACTTGCAGCTGCGGAGTGGGAATACGCGTCGCGGTAACTACGATTGCCTGCAACGCATCCGCCTCAAGGGCGCGCACGAG